>DAIEPN010000160.1 GCA_027348355.1 Chlamydiota bacterium
AATGAACCTTTCTCTTCAGATTGCAAATACAGCACACATAGTCGGTGCCTTAACCGGCATGCTACTTGCAAAAATCCCCTTCTTTTCGGTGAAATAAAATGAGTGTTAGAGATTTAGTGATTTTGGGGTCATCCTCTCAGCAACCAACAAGACTTAGAAATCATGGAGCTTATCTCCTGCGATGGAATGATGAGGGTCTATTATTTGATCCAGGGGAAGGTACGCAAAGACAGTTTATTTTTGCGAATGTAGCCCCAACTTGTGTAACAAGAATTTTTGTAAGCCATTTCCATGGAGACCATTGTTTAGGTCTTGGTTCTATGCTCATGCGCCTAAATTTAGATAAGATCACGCACCCTGTTCATTGCTACTATCCTGCCAGCGGCAAGGTGTATTTTGATCGTTTGCGTTTTGGAACACTTTATCACGATCACGTAAATGTCATTGAGCATCCCGTATCAAGTGAAGGGATTGTGCATCAAGATGAAAAGTTTACGATTGAGGCGCGTTTTTTAGATCATGGTGTGGATAATGTCGGGTGGAGAGTGACCGAACCGGATACATATAAGTTCGATAAAGAGAAACTAGATTCTCTTGGAGTCAAAGGCCCTATGGTTCGTGAGATAGGAGAAAAAGGACAGGTCCTCTCGCAAAAAAAGCTGATCAAAATAAGTGATGTGTCATCTGTTCGAAAAGGAGATTCTTTTGCTGTTGTCATCGATACGCGGTATACAGAATCAGCTGTTAAACTTGCTCAAAATGCTAAACTCTTTCTCTGTGAAAGTACCTACTTAGAGAAGCATCGAGAGCTTGCAGAAAAATACCATCATTTAACCGCAAAACAAGCAGCTGAGATCGCAAGGAAAGCGCAGGTGCAACAACTCATTTTGACTCATTATTCTGCAAGATATCAAGATCTATTGGAGTTCCAAAAAGAAGCTATGGAAATTTTCCCCCACACTTCAGTGGCCGATGATTTACGCGTGTTCCCATTTCCAAAGTAAGGACTTTCGACAGAAACTTTTGCATTATTTTTCCAAAACGAGAGCAATTTTGGTAGTAATGGTTGTTAAAGCTGCAAGCACGTTTGGGTCTTTCTCTTCTATTTTTCTATTTAGTAGTTCTACGAGTTCAGCAAGTAATAATCCTTGAACTGGCTCAATTTCCTGTTTCCATAGAGAAAATTTATTAAATTTTTGAAATGCGCTACTAAATGGGCATTTCATGACTTTTTTTTCTTCCTTTTCTATTTTTTCAGTAGAAAAAATGTATTCGCTTTGCTGGAAAGCTAATGCAAATGCTTCTCGTAGTTCTTTTTTATCATGAAAATTCACTTGTTTTGATTCGTAGTAAAACACAATAGGTACAGGAAGGGCGTCCATCGTATTTCCAAACGCTGCTGAAATGTTTGTAATTAAATTGAGAATAGCGGTTTTCGCGATTTCTTTTTGAGGTGGAGTAAAAATGGTTATATCCGATTCAATTTCCTTGTGCAATTCACGTGAGTATCCGTCAAATAAGGCAATATACATCATGCAAGCTAGGAGGATTTGCGGGTTTTGATTGTAAAACTGTAAAACTTTTTTAATTTCAACAGGGTCTTGAACGAAATGTTTTCTAGTGCTTGTGTAAAAGGCGGTGATATCTAATAGGTTAGAAATTTTTGTAATTCTACATAGTTCCCAAATCGTATCATTGGTTATACAATACCTTATCCAATCGAAAAAATGTTTTGAATGAATGTAGAGACTTAAAGCTTCTCTTGTAACTCTAACTTCATGGTCGATCTCTATCTGAGTTTTACCGTCATATCCAAAGTAGTAAATAGATTCTCCGATTTTATATGCGTCCATGCTTCCAGGAAAGAGGTACTGTTGTCGGTTTTTGTAAGGCTCGAAAGCTTTACTTTTAGCCAAGCTTTCTAATGCGGGCTTGAAAGTAAAAGAATCTTCAGATGCCATCTGTTTTTCGATTTTGTCAGTTTCAATAGTTTTACGTTCGGCTAAACTTTCTGGGGTGTGTTTCAAAGTGAATGAATCTTCAGATGTTGCCTGTTTTTCTTTTCGAAAGGTCCAAAGTTGACTTACTACAAACAAAGTAATTCCTGCTATTTTAATTAAGGGATGAAAATTTTCTTTTCGCGCCAAAAATTGGCTCACTTCTTTACTTGAAAGAGTTTGCAGAGTAGGGATTAAGTTTGTGGTTTTGGAAATTGTAGATAAAACTGTTTGGATGATGCTGTTATGATGTACGGCTTTATCTGAGGCATCGCTAAAATAAGCAGGGAAAAGACCGGCGTTCTGCTCTTGTACGTTTATTTCTCTTATAGAATGCATGTAAAATTCGTTTTTTAGAGAAGAAGTTTTAGAAAATTATTAATTTTATAAAAATTTATTAATAGAATGTTAGACAAAAATAGAGAAGTCTTAACCCATCTTTCACTAAATTATGTAGCATTAAGTCTTTTTCAGTCACGTTAAATGATTTCTCTATAGTTATCCCCTAGCTTAGTATGGATAGTTTTCAAGGCTTGCGCGAAGGA
>DAIEPN010000212.1 GCA_027348355.1 Chlamydiota bacterium
TACGAGGTAACGATGTCTGGTCTGACACCCACGCCTTCCCAATTTGTACCTGTATAGGGGCTGATTGCTCGTTCATTAGGAATCATTACAGTAAAATGGGTGCCTGCTATTTCAAAAGCTCTGGTAGGGTGTGCTCCGCCTTTTGTCTTTTCTTCTCCTATGATAGTAGCCCTTTCTAACACTTGTAGATCATAGGCTAGTTCTTCTCCTGCAGAGAATGTTTTCTCACTTGTTAGGCAAAATACAGGCTTTTCTCCTCCAAATCGAATAGGATGTCTTTCAGGGTGTATATATGTAGCTTTACTTTCATTAGAATATCTCTCGTAAGAGGTACATAGAGGCCCCTCAAGAGGCTCATCAAACAAGTAACTTGCTACAAGAGCAACAGCTTCGGGATTGCCTCCTTCATTATCTCTTAGGTCGATAATAAGCGCTTTTGCACCTGCTACAGAACTGAAGGCTTCGTCAAGTGCTATTTTTAGGCCTTCGAAATGAGCTGGAGGAAATTTATCAATCTTGATGTAGCCTATACCGTCTTTAATGCTCGATGTAATGCCCCAATTTCCCGATTCGATATCCTTAATGTACTTTTCGTCCTCTTTTTGTATATCTTCTGGTTTTGGGTGCTCAAGTTTTGACCATAGGCTGTCTGTCTCATGAGGCAAGCGACAATATAGAATATTTAAATGCTTGTCATCGCATACAGCTCTTAAGTCTTCAAGAATCGCTCTTTTTAAAGCAAGAGGGCTTTTATGTTCATTATACCTGCCACTAGCGTATGCCCTTTGGATCGCTTCAGCCATTGCAGAAGCTTTTGTTTCATCGATATATAAAGATCTTATGCCCTGAGCTATTCCTTCCACTACAGTTCTAAGTGTCTCAGGAGAAACAGAATGGGTCACTGATAAGAATATATCAAGCTCATCGTCGCTTAGCTTATCTGTATATTCTATTAGATGATCTTGAGTTAAAGTTCTTGCAAGTGCATCAAGATCCCTTCTGGCTGCTTCATCAGAAGGAGTGGCTACTACTCTCCTAAAAATGGCATCAATAGGAGACGATGCTGAAGTTTTTCCAGCAGCTGCAGTTCCCGCGCCTGCAGCTGCCGCAGGAATTGGAGAAGGGGGTGTCTTAGGAATTTCACTAGCCATGGGTGCCCACTATTTTTCTCTAGCTATAGAGAATATAAAAAATAAGCACAATTAGCTTTTTTATGAACTTAGATGCATTTTTAGTTAATTTCTTCATTAGGGCACGTTATAGCCCAACCTCTTTAAGTAAAAGCACAAGACCATTCATCCCAGTGAACACCATTTACTAAGCCCTTTCGCGAGATTCTTTCGAAAGTTGGAGCTGAATAAATTTCTTGGGGATGCGCTGCCGACAAAAAGTTAGACACGAAAACGAGGGGAATAAGAAATTTTCTAGTCTAAAACCCTTCTACGTTTAGTTGTTTTCTTGGGGTGCGGGGGCTTGCCCCGACACCTTTTCTTTTTTTTCCCTTTTAATAAGATCTTTCGTACTCACTTTTGGTAGAAAGGACGGAGTCCTTCTAACTAATGTGAGGCACATAAGCTCGAGGTCTACAACCTCTTTGCATCAGCTCATTTCATGCTTTAGCAGCTGTCTGACTGCTACAGACTGAATTTTATCCTGTTTATTTGCAATCACTATTTCTATTTTTCCGATTAACTTGCTTTCTTAACTTTAAACCCTTCATACGTTCCCTTAGAAAACTGTGGGGGGATCCCATGAAGGATTTCATTCGGCGTTGCATAGAGAAGCGCTTGATGGGGTCTTTTACAGTTGAAATACTCATAGTATTCTTTAATTGCTTTAATCACCTCAGAGACTGTCTCATAGCAACCCGGATAGATTTTCTCATACTTTAAAGCCCACCACCCTCTTTCTTGGTATACATTATCGATGGCTCTTCCTTTGCCATCCATACTGATTTTTATAGAGCGGTTCTCTAAAATATTGATAAAGGCCTCACTTGTAAATTGAGACCCTTGATCTGTATTAAAGTATTCAGGCTGGCATTTTTCTAAAGCTTTCTCAAGCGCTGTAATGCAAAAATCCACACTTAATGTATTAGAAACCTCCCAAGCTAAAATACTCCTACTAAACCAATCTGTTATACTTACAAGATATATAAAACCACCTCTCAAAGGAATGTATGTAATGTCAGCACTCAGCACTTGGTAGGGAACCGTAATCCACAACCCATTTAGCAAATAAGGGTAATAGGGTCTGTCAATCCCTGGTTTGCTCAGATTGCGACCTGGTAAAATTGATCGATAACCTAATAGATGCCACAGCCTTTCAATTCTCTTCTCATTGACATCATACCCCTCCTTTCTCAGGTCGACATACACTTTGCGATAGCCATAGGCGGGAATCTCCAAATGCATTTCTTCTATCCGCTTCATTAGCCTCAAATTCGCAGGGGTTTCTACCCTGGGCCGGTAGTAATAACTAGCTCTTGAAAGGCCCAACGCCTCACATTGAGCTTTAACATCTAGATCAGGATGATTTGCTTCTACTAGATCCCTTTTTTGACTAACTGTTAACCCCGGTTTTTTTTTTCAAAAACTCTAGTTGCGCCTGAGTTTTTCCTAGTTGAGCGTAGATAGCTTCAATATCCGTCTCGGACTCTGTCTTCTTTTGTCTGCCATCTTCAAAAAGATCTTCAAATCTTTCTAAAGCTTGAGATCTCCATTTAATGATTTGGGAAGAATGTATTTTAAATTCTTGAGAAAGCTCTAACAGTGTATTCTGTTCCTTCAATGCCGCAAGAACGACCTTCTTTTTAAAGGCTGCGGTATATTTGACTCGTTTTGCCATAATTCCCTTTATTTTTGGGAAGGATTTTAGCTGTCAAATATTTCTTATTCCAGTGTCTAAATTTCGGGGGGCACCGCAGGATTCCATAGACGTCCAATAACACCCTGGCCTGTACCGGAAAGTTTAGAAATAGCATAATATCTTGCAATACTTTGCAGTGAAGGATTTGTCCATGCGAGTTTGCTTGTCAGCGAAGTGATGAAGGTTCCGATTGGTGTGAAGTCCTTAATTTGTTCGAATGAACCGGCATGATGAAGGATATATGATGTGCTAGCACAGGCAGCACCACCATACACATGAGCTACCTTTTCCCATCCGCCATGTGGTAATACACTTGGTCCTAAATAAGCTATCTTGCATGCAGTCCATGTACCGATATCAGCTACACAAATAATATCTAACATTTCCCTTGGATGCTTGGTAAAGGCTTTATCTTCATCATGGATTTTCTTATTAATTGCTTCAAAACCT
>DAIEPN010000214.1 GCA_027348355.1 Chlamydiota bacterium
AAAGAGATGACCAGTTCACCTATCTAGGACTGCAGACCCTCTATGATCGCTACTTCATCCATGAAGAAAAGAGAAAATTAGAAACTCCCCAGATTTTCTGGATGCGTGTTGCTATGGGCTTAGCGATTAATGAAGAGCACAAAAATGAAAGAGCCATCGAATTCTATCATATGCTCTCTAGATTTTACTATACATCAAGCACTCCGACACTCTTCAACTCAGGAACGCTTCATCCCCAGCTCAGCTCTTGCTACCTCTCGACTGTAATGGATGATCTTTCCAACATCTTTAAAATCGTAGCCGATGATGCACAACTTTCTAAATGGGCAGGTGGAATTGGTAACGACTGGACAAACGTAAGAGCCACCGGCTCTCGTATCAAAGGAACCAACGGACAGAGCCAAGGGGTCATTCCTTTCCTCAAAGTTGCCAATGATACCGCTGTAGCAGTAAACCAAGGTGGAAAAAGAAAAGGAGCTATGTGCGCTTATCTAGAAACATGGCATCTAGACATCGAAGATTTCTTAGAACTACGAAAAAATACTGGTGATGAAAGAAGACGTACTCACGACATGAACACAGCGAATTGGATCCCTGATCTGTTCATGAAAAGAGTCTCGTCTAACAGCATGTGGACTCTATTTAGCCCAGCTGACACAAAAGATCTTCATGACCTATACGGAAAAGCTTTCGAACTTCGCTATGAAGAATATGAGAAGATGGCAGACCAAGGTAAAATTAAACTGTTTAAGAAAATTGAAGCCGTACAACTCTGGCGCAAAATCCTAAGCATGCTCTTCGAAACAGGACATCCTTGGATCACATTCAAAGATCCATCTAATATCAGATCGCCACAAGATCATATTGGAGTTGTTCATAGCTCGAACCTCTGCACAGAGATTTTGCTTAACACTTCTATCGAAGAAACAGCTGTTTGTAACTTAGGATCTGTCAATTTGGTCAAACACATGACAGACAAAGGTCTCGATGAGAAAAAACTAGCCTCTACAATCCGTACTGCTATCCGTATGCTCGATAACGTGATCGATATTAATTTCTATCCAATCCCTGAAGCGAAAAATGCAAACCTAAGACATCGTCCAGTAGGTCTCGGACTTATGGGATTCCAAGATGCCCTTTATATGCAAAATATCAGCTACGCAAGTCACGAAGCTGTAGAATTTGCAGATAAGAGCATGGAGATGATTTCTTACTATGCGATCTTAGCATCAAGTGAACTTGCTAAAGAACGGGGCGCATACCAATCTTATAAAGGTTCCAAATGGGACAGAGGACTTCTTCCGATCGACACAATCGATCTCTTAGAAAAAGAAAGAGGAATGCCTGTAGATGTTGACCGCAGCACAAGCTTAGATTGGAACATTGTGCGCGAGTCCGTTAAAAAATACGGTATGCGCAATAGCAACACCATGGCGATTGCTCCTACTGCGACAATCTCTAATATCACTGGTGTGACACAATCAATTGAGCCGATGTACAAACATCTCTTTGTTAAGTCAAACTTATCTGGAGAATTTACAATCCCGAATACTTTCTTGGTAGACAAGCTCAAAGCAATTGGGATGTGGGATAAAGACATGCTTGATGATTTAAAATACTTTGATGGCTCTATCACAGAGATCGATAGAGTTCCTACGGAGCTTAAGCACATTTTCTTAACTTCCTTTGAAATTGATCCAGAATGGATCATTGAATGCGCAAGCAGAAGACAAAAATGGATAGATATGGGCCAATCCCTCAACATGTACCTTGCAGAAGCAAGTGGAAAGAAGCTGCATCAAATGTATCTCCTTTCTTGGACAAAAGGATTAAAAACAAATTACTATTTACGAACCCTTGCCGCTACGCAAATTGAAAAATCTACAACTGATGTCAATAAACGTGGATTACAACCTCGATGGATGAAAAACAAATCAGCATCAAGCAATATCCAAGTTGATAGACAAGAAGAAGCGCAAGCCAGACCTCCCAAACCCATGCCGAAGGCTTGTAGTTTGGAAGAGGGCTGCGAGAGTTGTCAATAATACAAAAAAATAAAAAGAAAGGTTACCTATGCTTAGTTTCGATGAATTAGACACGCAAAAAGATGATAAAACCACCTCCAAGCGAGTGAAAGTCAGTGAAAAAAGACTGATCAATAACAACCAAGTCGATGTGAACCAGCTCATGCCCTTAAAATATAAATGGGCATGGGAACATTACATCAACGGCTGCGCAAACCACTGGATGCCGACTGAAGTGCCGATGAGCAAAGATATTGAAATGTGGAAGAACGGCGGCCTTACCGATGATGAAAAACGTGTGATCATGAGAAATTTGGGCTTCTTTAGTACAGCTGAAAGCTTAGTTGGTAACAATATCGTACTCGCTATCTTTAAGCATATTACCAACCCGGAAGCTCGTCAATACTTGCTAAGACAAGCATTTGAAGAAGCGATCCATACACACACGTTCCATTACATTGTTGAATCCTTAGCCCTTGACCAAGGAGAGGTTTTCAACATGTATAATGAGGTCAACTCAATCAATCAGAAAGATATGTTTGAGATGGAGCTTACAAGTGCCCTTGTTGCTGACAACTTTACTACAAATACAGTTGAAGGCGCTCAAAAGTTTCTCGAAAACTTGATTGGTTTCTACATCATTATGGAAGGGATTTTCTTCTATAGTGGTTTTGTGATGATCCTCTCTTTCCACAGACAGAACAAAATGACAGGGATTGGAGAGCAGTTCCAATACATTCTCCGCGACGAGACGATCCACTTAAACTTTGGTATCGACCTCATTAACTCGATCAAAGAAGAAAATCCAAATCTCTGGACTGAGAGTTTCCAAAACCACATTGTAGACTTAATTAAAAAAGCAGTTGAGCTAGAGATCCAATATGCGCAAGACTGCCTTCCAAAAGGGATTTTAGGTCTCACAGCTCCAATGTTCCGCGAATATGTGCAATACATTGCAGATAGACGTCTAGAAAGGATCGGTCTAAAAGCCCAATATAAATCAAAGAATCCATTCCCATGGATGAGCGAGACAATTGACTTAGGAAAAGAAAAGAACTTTTTCGAGACAAGAGTCACAGAATACCAATCTTCAGGAAACCTTAGCTGGTAGTCAGTTTTGGAGAGCTTTCTATTTCTAGAAAGCTCTCGTTTTCTATTTTATTTCCGAAAAAAGCAAATTAAATTGTAAAAATTACTAAAAACATCTCTTATTTTCGCAAGACAGCCTAAAGACTTGACCATTTTCAACATCTAGTCGATAATTTCAATTAGGCCACGGAAGAGAATTCTCCTTCCCCATTCGAAAGTAAAAAATTAACCCTTGATCAGAGTACATGAAAACCACTTCTTCTTTTTTACGAAACAAAGGCGAATCCTACAATAACTTCACTGTAACCAAAATTCTAGAGATCCAAGAGCTGAACTGCGTATTAAGAGAACTCACTCATATTCCAAGCGGCGCACAAGTTCTTCATATTGAGAATGAAGATCCAGAAAACCTATTCTGTTTATCTTTTAGAACACTTCCCTATAGCTCGAATGGTGTTGCACATATTTTGGAACATACTGTTCTTTGTGGATCAAGAAAATTTCCTGTGAAAGATCCGTTTTTTGCCATGTCAAGAAGAAGCTTAAATACGTTTATGAACGCACTGACCGGGACAGATTTTACATGCTATCCAGCGGCTTCACAGGTAGAGAAGGATTTCTATAATCTTTTTGAAGTTTACATTGACGCAGTTTTTCACCCGAAATTACCAGAACTTAGTTTTCTGCAAGAAGGACATCGTTTGGAATTTGCTACACCGGACGATCCAAGCAGTCCCTTAGAATTCAAAGGAATCGTCTTCAACGAAATGAAAGGGGCCCTTTCTTCGGCAGATAGCAGGCTATGGCATAGCATGCTCGAAAAACTTCTACCTGATACAACCTATAGTTATAACTCGGGAGGAGATCCCAAAGATATTCCTTCTTTGACGTATGCGCAGCTGATCGAATTTCATGAAACATACTACCACCCAAGCAGATGTCTTTTCTTCTTTTACGGAAATCTCCCATTAAAAAAACATCTAGATTTCATTGCTGAAAAAGCATTGAAGGGGGTGCTCCCAACTCCACCTATTCCTGAAATCCCTCTACAGAAGAGATTTACAAAACCTGTTTACGCAGAAGTACCCTATCCTGCGCAAGAAATGGAAGAATCCTCAACACAGCCTATCGTAGCTTTTGGTTTTTTAACAACACCCTTAAAAAACCAAGAGGAAGTGCTAGCCTTGATGCTTCTCGACTCCATTCTTATGGACACCGATGCATCTTTACTTCAAAAGAAACTAATAGATTCTAAACTGTGCATCCATGCCGAAGCGTATATCGATGCTGATATGAACGAAATCCCTTATATCCTCGTATGTAAAGGATGTGAGGAAAAAAACGTCGAAAAACTGCAAAAGCATATATGGAAATCACTTGAAGAGATTGTAGCCGAAGGGATCTCCTTAGAGCTGATTGAATCTTCTTTGCATCAACTTGAATTTTCTCGTACCGAAATTTCCGGAGATCATAATCCCTTTGGTCTCACACTCTTTATGCGAGCTGCTTTAGCAAAGCAGCATGGCTGCCCTCCAGAAAATGCGTTGACCATACATGCCCTTTTCGACAAACTCCTTAAAGATGCTAAAGATCCCTCTTATTTACCCGGGCTTATAAAAAAATACTTTTTAGAGAATCCGCATTTTGTACGGCTGGTCATGCTCCCAGACCCAAATCTGGCTACAAAAGAACTAGAAGAAGAAAAGAAGCTTTTAGAAGAAATACAAAGCAAGCTGTCTGAAAAAGATGCAGAAAATATTATTAAACAAACGCAGGAACTAGATAAGTATCAAATTCAAACGCAAAATCAGGCAATTGACTGTCTTCCCAAAATAGATCTGAAAGATGTCCCATTATATGGCAGACATTTTTCTCTTTCCCATCACAAAAATGAAACGTTAGAAGTTTTTCATCATGACTGTTTCACAAACCAAATCCTATATGCTGATTTGATTTTCCCTCTTCCTGACATCGCAGAAGAAGATCTATGCTACTTACAACTTTTTATTTCCCTCCTGCCAGAACTAGGAGTGGGAAAAAGAGATTATGAAGAAAACCTCTCCTATGTACACGCTCATACAGGTGGAATTAGCGCTTTTACAAGTACATATCCTCTTGTCATCGATTCTCGTAAAATGGCTCCCGCTCTACATATCAGAGGAAAGTCTCTCTATCGCAATGTGGATAAATTCTTCTCTTTACTTAAAGAAACTGCTACCTCTCTTCGTTGTGACGAGGAAGAAAGGATTGAAGAACTTCTCCTGCAGCTCTACACAATGCTTGAAGACAAACTCAATCGCAATGCATTAAAATACGCAGTTCAAGTTGCCTTTAGTGGACAGTCCGTTACAGGAAAAATTTTTAATAGTTGGTATGGACTTGATTATTTTACTTTTCTTAGAGAGATTACAAATAACTTAGACACCTCCCTTCCTAAGGTGATTGAAAAGTTCTCGTTCCTTCGCGAGCACTTGCTCTGCTTAGAAAAACCACACCTTGTTCTTAGCTGCGACCAAGAGATCTACAAAGCTCTAGAAAAAGCGCATTTTTATGGACTTCTTGATTTACCTCAAAAGAAATACACTCCTTGGAAAGGAGACTATAAGCTTCCGATCGTTCCTTCTCAGTTGCGTCCTATTAGTGCTCCTGTTGCTTTCAACGTACAAGCACTGCAAACAATAGGATATATTCATCCGGAATCTCCAACACTTAGTGTTGCAACCCATCTTTTCGAAAATACGATCCTCCATCACGAGATCCGAGAAAAAGGTGGAGCCTATGGAGCTGGAACAAGTTACAGCTCTATATCTGGAAAGTTCTATCTTTTTTCATACCGTGATCCACACATTGTCCGATCTTTAGACATTTTTCAAAATTCTGCAACTGCCATATCTAAACAGCAGTTCACAGATAAAGATGTGGAAGAAGCTAAACTGAATGCAATTCAACAGCTCGACACTCCCACAAATCCAGG
>DAIEPN010000230.1 GCA_027348355.1 Chlamydiota bacterium
AGGTTTGGCTTGCTATGAAAGAAGGAAAGCCTTTTGAGTTTTTTTTAGATGATGACCCATTTTCCAAAAAGAAAGCTTGAGATCGATATAGATAAATCGCTACCGTTTCTTCTACTAATTCACCTTGAGGTTTTTTTGTGAAAGAGTTCGCTTTTCAGTCTTCCTGGCTTGTCTATTTTCTAATTATTTTTTTACTTACACTTTGCCTGTACGTTTTTTATCGAAAAAGAGCCTTATATCAAAAAATTGCGAAGACCATTTCAAGCTATTCATCAGATCTTGGAGAATATAATGTAATTATTCCGGTTCTTGCCTCTGAAAAAAAATCAGAAGTTACAGTTGTGATCGCACTACTTAATTCTCTTGTAGAAAGACTTAGGGATTCTGAAAACAAACTAAGACAAGAAAATCATGAAAAAGAGGCGATCTTTGAGTCTTTACTAGAGGGTGTGATCTCATTTGATGAAGAACAAAAAGTTAGGTATGTGAACTTTACAGCGAGTAAGCTTCTTGGGATTCCAAGGAGATATCTGGTAGGAAAACCCCTGCCTATTCAAAGCGATACGACGTTTGCACCCTTTTTAGAAAAATGTAAATTTCTCCTTTCTCTTTGCAAAGAAAGGGGGGAGATCTTTACAGATTCAGTTTTTGTTGATCCCCACTCTAAAATTTATGTTGATCTGATTGTATCTCCTGTCAAGGAAGGAAATGGTATGGTGCTTGTGATGCAAGATAAGTCAAGCCATCACAAAGTACTCGAAATGGGAAAAGATTTTGTATCTAACGCCTCTCATGAACTACGAACCCCAATCACGATCATAAGAGGATTTGCCGAAACCCTCCAAGATCTCCCTCAAATATCCAAAAGCATGCTTTCTAATATCACGGAAAAAATTGTTCGCAATTGCGAAAGAATGGAAAAACTTGTCAAAAATCTTTTGACATTAGCTGACATTGAAAATTTACCAGAGAGCCGTTTTCAATCTTGCGATGTTGTCACAATCTTGGAAAAAGCGCAGCAGACGTTAGCTCATATTTATCCTAGCGCCATAACGAATTGGAAAAAGAAACAAGATGGGCTCTTTCTCCTTGCTGACAGGGAGCTGTTAGAGCTTGCTTTGAGCAATCTTTTGCATAACGCTGCTAAATACTCTATAGGCCCTGCTGAGATCACAATTGAAGTAGAAGAGTTTGAAGATGAAATTAAGATCATGATTTCTGATAAGGGTATTGGAATCCCAGAAGAGAATCTTGAACATATCTTTGATCGTTTTTATACAGTTGATAAAGCTCATTCTAGACGTTTAGGAGGTGCAGGCCTCGGACTTTCCATCGTGAAGAACATTATACAAAAGCATGATGGAGTGATCAGCGTATCTTCTAAAGTCGGAGAAGGAAGCTGTTTTACTATTCTTCTGCCGATACAGAAATAAGCTTATTCTGAGATGTTGTTGATTCTTTCAATAACGATCCCTGTTTTTTCATCTTGAGAGGATAGAAACTTCTTTTTCTGTTTTGTAGCTCTCTTTAGTTCTAGTCCGTCTAGATGCTCATCAACAGTTGCCCCATGATCAGCATTTTGTAGAAGCTCTTCAAGGTCTCGTTTTTCTAAAAATGGTTTTTTACTTTTTGATATACTTTTCTCTTTGTCTAGGATTTTTTTGCAAATCTCTTCTCCAAAATGAGCATCTAAGACGGTTTTTGATGTGTCTTGAAAGTTGATGATAATTTTTGTCTCTTGCGGTTTATAGGTAAAGAAATGATGGAGAGGTGGATAGCCTAGTTTCTTTGCTGATTTTTCATTTTTTTCAAGAGTATATTTTTTTGTTCCTTGGAATATTTTATAAAAAAGTCTGTGATATTTTTCTTCTGCCGGGAAGATGTCAAAAAGAGTTGCGTTTTCATTTGTAATAGTTTTCTTATTTTTCACATTTAGCTCCCCTTGCTCGATCATTTTATCGAGGATGAATTCTTCAAATTTTTCTTCTGTGCTTTTATCGAAGAAGGGGGCATCTCCATACAAATTTTTTATAAGTCTAGCTGCGGTTTTATATCTTCTCTTTCCAGCTTTAGATTCTCTGTCGGTAATAAGGGGCATAAGATTAAATTTGGCGTTTTCATTTTGAGTTAGATCTTTTGCAGCTCTTTTATTTGGTTTTTTTGCTTTGGCTTCATCTTCTTGTGTTTCATCAAGTTTTTCTGGTTGAATAGAATCCTTTTGAGATTTAGTAGCCTTTACTATTTTTACCTTATCGACCTCTTTCATTTTTTCGGGTGCGGTTTTTTCTTTATCTTCGACAGCTCCATCTGCTGTTTTTATTAGAGGGGGCTTTTGGTCATCTTGAGGACTTGTACTGGAATCGCTTTTCTTGGCTCGATTCTTCGGATTTTTTTGGGCCTTATTGTAACGCGTAGTTTCAATGTCATTTAGCATTTTTTGAGAAGTTGCCATGTAGCTGAGATAAGTGGCCTCTTCATTTTTTGTAACGCTATAATCTTTGAGAAAAGAAGAGGCTATCAGCGCGAATACAAGAAGAAAACTGCTAACTAAAGGAAGTAGGTTCATAGAATTTTTTTATCCTTATACATGATGGGCTTTTGCGCTTGAGGCAGAAAAATCACATACTCATTTTGAATTTTTTGATTCGGTTTTTCTTTACTTGGCACTTTTTTCGTTGTCGTAATTTTTATCATAGAAGGGAGTTGTTTTGCATCTCTTTGCCATGTATTTTCCCAAGAATGTTTTTCACAGTCGAAAAAGCTGAAGTTGAGATCATCAATACCCCGCAGCAAAACTTCTACCCTTGGGGGGATATCCGCAGAATAGATGTCTGGCCAGGTGGTAAGGATAACTTCTTTATTTACTAATTGTAGTTCAGAGGTAAGAGTCCCCTTGAAAGAGATTTCTTCATCATTTAATTCAGGAAAATGAAAAACAAGAGAGTTCATTTGGGTATAGATTGGTTGGGACAGAATTGCATCAGAATAGGCATTTGGATGAGGAATGAGAGATAATTTTGTAGTGAGATTTGTAGTAAAATAGGCATTGGACATTACAAAGTCTTTCTTGCTTTTTACTGAAAGCTTACTTTTTGTAAGCTGCGTATAAAATTGAAAAACAATAGTGAGTAGAATTCCCATGATAACAAAGGAGATAAGTGTCTCAAGAAGGGTAAAAGGCTTTTTCTTTTTTCTATGTTTTTTGTGAGGCATCAGTTTTTGGTTGAGTATTTTTAATTGGGTTTTCTAGGACTCTCGTTACGCAAACTTCATATATATATAAGAGGCCTTCTTCAATCCTTTTCTCCTCTTTCTCCCGATAGACCCCTCCTTTTTTCTTTTTAGGAATGAACTCCACCTCAATTTTCAAAAGACGAGTATTTTCATCTAATCCTTCTACATTTGTAAAATCTTTTTTTTTGCCGTATAAGTTGCAAATTTTGATGGATATTTCATATGGAGTGTTGAGTTTTTTCTTTACCCCCTCAATACCATCATTTTCCCAAGTAAACTTGTGGTTCCCATCATGAGTTATGTCGTCCCATTTTATGGTATTTGCATAAAGATTTTCTTTAACTATTGCAAAGCTTAAGTCAGCCATTCTTTTAAGTTCGAGCTTTTCTAAAGAAGACAGCTCCCTTCTAAGAACGCGTAAGGGATTATCGAATAGGATATGGATTGATATCCCGATCAGCATGATTGCGATCATGACTTCGAGAAGAAGATAAGGTGATTTCTTTCTAAAAAAAAGTTTTTTACACATGAGATCTATGAATTATAAAGAGAAATTGTCGATAGATGAAGGTTTTTTGGCAACTTATATGACTTTATTCTTATTAATATAGAGATATTGTAAGCAAAATTTGACTAGATATAGCAAATAAGGGTATTCTATGTGACATATAATCTAGGCATTTTATGGAAATACAAACAAAAGCGCTCTATAACCTACTTTGCAGTAACTGGAAACAGAATCCTCGCATTACTGTAAAACCTTGGCAAGTAGAAGATTATAGAAGTATTCCCATGGAAGATCTTTGGCAGAGACTAAAGCTTTTGGGGATCGATCTTGATGAGAAGCGCTTTCATGTTTATGTCGAAAGCTGCGATAATCCGGAAGAACTTGTTGAGTGCCTGTGGCTTGAAGAGGATGACTTAGAAGGTCAAGATCACGCTTATCTTATCTTATTTGAACTTTGGAGGAGACTTTTCCCAAAGAAGCAGTCTCTGTCCTTATTTTGTGACGAACTCGATCATCGTATCGACCTATATGACGAGAATGTTGATGGAGCGGAAGAGCTGGTTCAAGAGGCTTTGTCCGAACTCGAAGATACTCTCGATCAAAACGTGGATCATGGAGTGACCCCAAAGGACGTTTTTGCGACAATTATGACCTATTGTGCGCATGACTTGGAAAGTTTTCTTAATGACTTTATCGCGGAACAGATCGATGCGGAAAACGATATATATGCCTCAGAGCTTATCGACGGTTTTATCGAGTACGTACAAGATGTAAAATGGTTTGATTTCCTACGAGTAAGACTTCTTTTTATGGTCGACGAGCAAAAAGCTGGGATGGTTCTGCGAAGACTCTTAGAGCAACTTCAAGAAGAGCCTAATCTGGATTTGCTTTTAGAGATTGCACAGTTTTTAGTTCATGCAGAAGATGAAGGTCTTTTTTTTCAGGTGATCAAACAGAGCATTGGCCTTATCAAAAAAGAAGAAGATTTTCAAGATCTCTTATCTATCGTGGCTGACTACTATCGCTGCCTTGATAAAGAAAAAGAAGAATCTACGATTCAAAAAATTCTGGATAAACGTTTAT
>DAIEPN010000232.1 GCA_027348355.1 Chlamydiota bacterium
CTCTTTTATGAAAATAGCAAACGATATCCGATTTTTAGCATCGGGCCCTAGATGTGGGATTGGAGAACTCCTTTTACCAGCAAATGAGCCAGGCTCTTCAATCATGCCTGGAAAAGTCAATCCAACCCAGTGCGAGTCCATGACAATGGTAGCCGTGAAAGTGATGGGAAATGATGCAACAATTGGCTTTGCGGGATCGATGGGAAACTTTGAGCTCAATGTGTTCAAGCCAGTCATAATTTATAATCTTTTACAATCCATACGCCTTCTTTCTGATATTGCCTCTAACTTCTATGAAAAGTGTTTGAAAGATCTTCGTCCTAATGAGGAAAAGATCAAAGAGCTTGTGGATAATTCTTTGATGTTAGCTACAGCGCTTAATCCTGTTATAGGATATGACAAAGCCAGTAAGATCGTACAGAAGGCTTATAATGAGAATACGACTTTGAAAAAAGCTGCGATAGAACTAGGTTTCATGACAGCAGAGGAATTTGATAAAGTCGTCGACCCAAAAAAAATGGTTCGCCCCGGAAGAATTGCCAAATAGGACATGACATATGGTTAATGGAGTTTGGACAGCTTTATGGACCCCTACTGATACAAAAGGTGGGGTGATCGTTGATGCCGTAAAGGGACATGTAGAATTTCTTAAAAAGGCAGGTGTGAGTGGTATCTTAGTTTGTGGAAGCACAGGGGAATTTACCCGGCTTTCTCTAAAAGTCAAGCTTGAACTCATTTCCTGCGTAAAAAAATATGCAGGAACCCTTCCTCTTTTTGTGAATATAAGTGATTCTATTTTTGGTAATGTCAAAGAGCTAGCAAGACAAGCTAAGAATGTAGGTGCAGACGGTGTTTTAGTGTTACCGCCTTCGTATTATGAGATGGCACAAGAAGATATTGCGGCGTATTTCATAGTTGTTTCTTCTTTTACAGAGGATCTTCCTTTTTTTCTCTACAACTTTCCTGAATGTGTTCGAAATCACATTGAATTAGAAACAGTTCGTAGGCTTGTAGATCAAATCCCTTTAGCGGGGATTAAGCACAGCGGAAGTAATTTTTCCTACGTCCAAGATTTAGCGAGCATAAAAAGCAAAACCCCTTTTTCTGTTTTTGTTGGAGCGGAAGATAAGCTTCCTGAAGCCTTGCAAATGGGGGCTGTAGGGTCGATCGGAGGGCTTTCTAATGCAATTCCAGAACTTATCATCGATTTTTTTAATAAGTTGAAAGAAGGAAAAGATTATTCAGATACAAAGGAAAAGATAGAAAAAATCCGAAAGGTGATCTCTTCTTTGCATTTTCCTTATAATGTAAAAGCTCTCATGCAGGCGCGAGGTCTTGAGACAGGGACTGTAAAGATCCCTTGTTCGCGAAGTACGCTTTCTGCGCAAGAAGCAACTGTAAAAGAGCTCGAAAATTATTTGTACTAAACCTAATTTAATCTGACAAAATCTAAAAAATAGATTACCGTTTCTCCTTAGTGTGATATAAAACAAGGAGAACAAAAATGAATTTTCCCATTTATCAGAAAGTGATTAAGAACAAA
>DAIEPN010000253.1 GCA_027348355.1 Chlamydiota bacterium
TAAGATATTTTGAATAAAATCTGCATAAACAACAACGAGCGCAACTGAAGTTGTAAAGCAAGCGAGAATAATCGCAATAGCTGCAATAATACTTAAGTTTGCGCCGAGTAAATTTTTAGCAACTTCCATCATGAGCTGATCCTTCGAGACATTCTCTAAAATTCCAGCATGACTTGCAGCTACAGTAATGAGACCGATGTAAACAATGCCTAGGGTTGCAACCCCAATAATAGAGGCCTTCACCGCTTTGGTAAGGGCTGATTTTTCATTATCGCTCGACGCTTTGATGATCCCTATGATCGATGCAGAGAAGAAGAAGGCAGCGATAAGATCCATTGTATTATATCCTTCTTTGATTCCTTGTAAAAAAACTTGGAGAGAAGAAATTTCTGAAGCTGTAGGAAATGTAATCCCGGAAAAGCTACCTTTGAAAATAACAATGCTAAGACATGTCAATAGGACGGGTGTCAGAACATATCCCAAAATATCTAGCATGCGACTTTTTTTATAGACGACAAGAAAGAGCAAAGCGCAATAGGCAAGGCTAAATATCGTCAGAGACGATATTGGAATATAGGAATTTAGGCTAGCAAAAGCAAGCGTGATACACCGAGGAGCCGATCCCAATGGAATCCAGACGCTAAGAAGTGCAGCGGATAAGAGAAGACCTGGTTTTTCACCTATAGTGCTAAAAAATTTTTTGTAGTCTCCCTTAAAGATTACCATGCCGATGATTCCCAAAAAAGGGAGTAAGACACCAGTAATCAAAAATCCTAAGATCGAAAAAGGACATAGATTTTTAGCAACTTTTCCAATAAATAGAGGGAAAATGAGATTTCCTGCCCCAAAAAACATGGAAAACAGGGCTAAGCCTATAAAGAAAAAGGATAGTTTTTTTTTGTCTTTCATCAGAATAATAAAAAATGTTTTTCGTAAAATTAATGAAATGATTATCGTACAACAGTGTATTTAACAGCAACAGCTCAAATCCTTTCTATCTAGGGGCGCCTATGGGTAAAAAAATCAATATTGGAATCTTGTTTGGAGGGAAATCTTCTGAGCACGAGGTTTCTCTCCTTTCTGCAAAAAACGTCATTGGAAGCCTCGATCGGAATAAATATGATATTCATCTTATTGGCATAGACAAGCAAGGACAGTGGCACTTACATGACGAGGCAGTTTTTCTTTTGAATGCGGATAATCCAAAGCAAGTTTGTCTAGCGCCACCGGCCGCCTCCATCGCACTCACTCTTAGAAAAGAAGATAAACAGCTTTTGAGCCTTTCGGGAAAACCCTTCCTACAAAAATTGGATGTAGTCTTCCCTGTACTCCATGGTGTTAATGGTGAAGATGGGACTGTACAGGGTATTCTAAAATTGGCCGATATTCCCTATGTAGGTGCAAACGTGCTAGGGTCCGCGATCAACATGGACAAAGATGTAATGAAAAGACTTCTTCGAGATGGAGGTATTTCTATCGCGAAATTTATCACCTTCAAACGGTCGGCTTTTTCTGAGATCAATTTTGAGAAAATTAAAAATGAACTGGGTCTTCCTTTTTTTATAAAACCTGCTAACGGCGGATCTTCTGTAGGGATTTTTAAAGTACGAACTAGTGAAGGATTTATGGAAAAGGTTTTAGAAGCTTTTTCCTATGACAACAAGATTTTATTTGAAGAGGGGGTTGAAGGAAGAGAAATTGAATGTGCAGTTCTCGGAAATGACAAGCCTATCGTTTCTCTTCCTGGAGAGGTGATTCATACAAACGACTTTTTTGATTATGAAGCAAAATATTTGCCAGGTGGGCTTATTTTTGAAGCTCCTGCAAAGGTTTCAGAAAAAGATGTGTCCAGATTCCAAGAAGTTGCTTTAAAGACTTATAAAACGTTATGTGCAGAAGGGATGGCTAGAGTAGATTTCTTCTTTAAGCCGAATGGGGAAATACTGGTTAATGAGATCAATACAATTCCTGGATTTACTAGCTTGAGCACATACCCGACTCTTTGGAAGGCATCGGGGCTTAATTATTCTGAGCTGTTAGATCGTTTGATCGATCTTGCTTTAGAACGTTCTGAACAAG
>DAIEPN010000053.1 GCA_027348355.1 Chlamydiota bacterium
GATAACTTAGAACAAGGCGCAAAATGGAAAAACCTAATTGGTAAAAAGTACTATGATTTTATTGTGATCAATGAACTGTTCCCTTGGCTTGTAGGACGAGAGAAGGATATCGAAGCATTTATCCATTTAGGCGCGTGTTCGAATACGTTAGAAACAAATGGAGATTACATTCTAGAAAACAACTATCGCTATAGCGTGAAGATTGCTGAATATGCCCTTGAGAACAACCATAGATTTATTTATGCCTCGTCCGCAGCAACATATGGTAATGGATCTCTTGGATTCTCTGATGACCATGACATGATTGATAAGCTTGAGCCTCTCAACCTATATGGATTTTCTAAACAGATGTTTGATATGTGGGCAAAAGAGCAAGGTGTTTTACAAAAGCTTGTTGGACTCAAATATTTCAATGTATATGGTCCTAATGAAGCTCATAAAGGAAACATGTCCTCTATGGTCTACAAAATGTATCCCTCTGTTGTAGAAAAAGGCGTAGTCTCTCTTTTCAAGTCAACTGAACCAGATAAGTACGCAGATGGTGCGCAAGTCAGAGATTTTATCTATGTAAAAGATGCTGTGAAAATGACATGCAATTTTTTAGAAAATGATATTGGTGGTATATTTAACATAGGAACTGGACAAGCAACAACTTGGAATGCATTAGCCAAAGCTCTTTTTAAAGCTGCAAAAAAACCTGAAAAGATCGAGTATATTGAAACTCCTAAGAGCTTAGCTGCGCAATATCAAAATTATACAAAAGCGGAGATGGCTAAATATTGCAAGGCTTTTTCTCTTCCAGGATATGTATCCCTTGATTATCCGCTTGAAAAAGCTGTTGCGGATTACGTCACTAATTACCTTTCCAAGGATGCAAGATGGTAAAGCTAATCGGTATGCTCAGCAGATTTAATTCTTCTAAAGTACTCGTGATCGGGGACTTTATGCTTGATACGTACACAACCGGCAAGGTGCGTAGAATCTCTCCTGAAGCTCCGGTTTCTGTTTTGCATGTGAAAAAGCAAGAAAGTCTTCCCGGTGGAGCTGGAAACGTAGCTCTTAATTTAGTTTCTCTAGGTGCGGAAGTCATAGCCGTAGGGAGAGTAGGGGCCGATGATGCAGGAGAACAGCTTATAAACTGCCTGGAAAAAGAAGGTGTTGATGTTAGAGCTTTGTTTACAGAAAAAAATTTTAAAACCCCTGTAAAAAATCGTTTTATTGCCGACTCTCAACAAGTTCTTCGTGTTGATTTTGAAGATGTGGCTCCGATTACAGAAGAACTTGAACAAGTCGTGATTAAAAGAATTACAAGCTTAATGGACGATGTTCAAGTTGTAGCTATTTCTGACTATGGTAAAGGATTTCTCTCTAGAACGCTTCTGACAGCTACAATACAAATAGCCAAGATGAAGTCGATCCCTGTGATTGTAGATCCGAAAGGGGATGATTTTTCTAAATATTTAAGCGCCACAGTTTTGAAACCCAATCTTTCAGAAGCTTATGCAGCTGCAAAACTTCCAAGTCATGCTCCCTTAGACCAAGTGGCTAAAGTTCTTTTGGAGAGCTGTAATGCAAAAATGTTACTCGTTACTCGGTCTGAAGTGGGGATGTCTTTATTTTATAAAGATGGTTCAAGCTTTGATTTTCCAGTCCGTGTCAAGGAAGTCAAAGACGTAACGGGTGCAGGCGATACAGTTCTTTCAATGATCTGTGTGACAATAGCCAATGGGATCGATATCAAATACGGAGCACAGCTTGCAAATATTGCCGCTGGAATTGCTATAGAACGTTTAGGGTGTGCAAGAATTAATCTGTCAGAGCTCTCTGTTCGTCTTCTTGAGTATGACGTCGATAATAAAGTCTTTGATGAGGAGCATCTTTTTGCTCTGCAACAAGCGCTTCGTGGTAAAGAATATTGTGTTTTAGGTCTTGATAGCTCTCATGGTATGTCAACCGCTCTTTTTAAACACATACGAACCCTGTCCCAAGAAAATCTCGAGAGAAAGCTCATTGTCTACGTACGCGATAGCGATCCGGATGAAGAATTTGTCTCTTTGCTCTCTTCTTTAGCGGAAGTCGATTTTATTGTATTAAAATGTGAAAGCTTAAAAAATCTTTGTGAGATTATCCATCCTGATGAGCTTTTTGTTCTTGATAAAGAGAGATTAATTGAGCTAAATCACACAGAGGATCTTCTATCTAGGTCTCAAGTGGACTTTTCTACCATTTCCTAAGTGTGCTAGTCTTTTACAATAAACGAAAATAATCAAACCTTGACAAGACCTCTCGCGAGAACAAAAAAATGGGTGATAATGAAAAATTTTCACCTTCATGCCTTTTGGCCAGTCTAGAAAACAAGTCTTTTTAACTTTTCAATTCGTTTTTCTAAGGGAGGGTGAGTTGCAAAAATTGTGGCAAATCCCATTTTTTTAGGTGTAGATATTTTCATAGGCTCAAAAGATGGACGATCCGTTTTCTTATCTCTAATCTGTATACTTCTTTGAAGCGCTTCTAAAGCTAGGATCATTTTTTCTTTTCCAGCTAGATCGGCACCTCCTGCATCTGCCTTGAATTCTCTTCTTCTTGAAAAAGCCGCAACTACGATTGAGCCTAAAATCATGAAAACAATTTCGAAAACAAAGACCATGATCATATAGCTGAAATAGGAAGGACTGGAAGAGGAGTTTTCACTACGTGCCCTAAGGACAGTAGAAAGTGCGTAAGCGAGGATTCGTGCTAAGAACATGACAAATGCGTTGACAATCCCCTGCAGTAGAGTCATCGTCACCATATCTCCGTTTGCAATATGGCTAATTTCATGAGCTAAAACTCCTTCTAATTCTTTAGAAGACATTTTTTGAAGCATTCCAGAGGATACAGCTACTAGAGATCTTTTTTTGGAAGGGCCTGTTGCAAATGCGTTCATTTCGGGAGAGGAGTAGACTCCGACTTCAGGTGTTACTGGTAAATTTGCATTTCTTGCGAGCTCTTCTATCATTTTGTATAAAGAACGAAGCTCTGGATCGGTTGTGTCTGGGGAGACAATTTTTACCCCCATTAAGGACTTTGCCATAATGCGAGATAGGCTAAGCGATATAAATGCACCTCCCATACCCCAAACAAGACAAAAAATAAGCAGGGCATTGTAATTGATACCATGAGAATCTAGGTAAGGGCGGACATGGAGAAGGTTCAGTACAAAAGATAGAGTGATGACAACAAGAAAGTTGACAATTAGAAAGAGAACAATTCTTTTTGCTATGCCCATAGTTTTACTCCGCATTCACTACTGACAACAATATATCATGCTTATTTTTTTTCGTTTATGAAAAAATTGAAAAGAAAAAAGAATTAGAGTACCAGAAAATATCGATTGTTCTGCTATATATAAAAAAAAGTGTTGATAGCAGGTGTTTTCCCATGTACGAGAAGATCGAGATAGGGGCAAGACAAGAAAATATTGGAAAAGATGGTGTGGGAATACAGGTTCCATCCTCAGCCTCTCTAACAAAAAAAATGAAAGTTTGGCTCTACCTGGGTCCATTCTTACTCCTTCTTTCTTTATCAGCGTCTTTACTTTTTCCTTTAAAATATCCACTAGCACAAGTGCTTTTTACATGTCTTGGACTTTTCTGTTGCAATTGCTGGAACATGAAAGGTTTTTGGGTTGCATTTTTAGGACTTTGTGTAATGGGCTACTTGCAAATCCAAAGTTTTTCTGGTCATGATAGAATTTGGTGTTTAGGCCTTATTGTCTCTTTTGCCATTAGCTTTCTTGTTACCGCGCTTTGCAGTACAGAATTACATCTTCTAGTGAATCCTATCTATAAGGCCGTCCAAGAAAAGGAAGGCGTTTTACAAAAGATGCGCGAAGAGAATACACAAAAAGAGAGCAAAATTAAGTTTACTTTGGAAGATGTCCAGAAAAAGCTACAAAAAGCAGATAAAGATATCTCCATGTACAAAGAGTTTATACAAAACCTAGAAAAGCAGTACCAAAATTTGGAACAGATCAGTAGATCTCAGTCGGAAGAAATTACATCTTTACAGGACAAGTCACTACAAATAGCAGGAGAACAATACCCTCCTTCTGAATGGGAAGACAGGTATAAACAGCTAAGAAAACAATTCCAAGAGAAATCTGATGTTTTGGACAAAACAAGAAAAGAGCTATTTGAAAAAGATCATAACTTTTTAGTTTTACACCGTGAAAGAATGTTATCTGCCATGCAAGAAGATACAGAGATATCAAAAATGATGCAAATCGTCTCTCTTCTTCATGAAGAAAATGAGCTTTTAGAGCAGCAGCTTTTATCCGTAGAAGACATTTTAGGGAAGTTTCTCTCCAACTAGGGTGAGAATTTCATATCCATCTTTTGTAATCAGTACCGTATGTTCCCATTGAGCACTAGATTTACCATCGGCTGTACGCGCAGTCCACTTGTCTATAGGATCTACGATGGACTCTCGCACTCCTGCATTGATCATGGGCTCGATTGTGAAGATCATCCCTTCAGCTAAGGGGATCTTACTTTGGTTGTAGCAGTGAGGGACATGGGGCGGTTCATGGAATTTTAATCCGACACCATGGCCTACAAAGGTATTGACGACAGAGCAGCCCTCGCTTGTAGCGTAATCTTGTATGCATTTTCCAATGTCACTAAGTAAAAGTCCCGGTTTTAAAATGGTGATCGCTCGGTGCAAACATTCGCGGGCAACTTCAACTAGATGTTTATTTTCATCACTTACCTTTCCGATCATGACCATTCTACTGCAGTCTCCATAATAACCTCCTAGGATACAGGTGATATCGATATTGAGAATATCTCCTTCTTTAAGAGGGGTATCATTTGGAATCCCATGACAGATTACCTCATTTAACGAAGTGCAAATCGGTTTAGGAAAGGGGGGGCTTCCATACCCTAAAGGTGCTGGAATAGCCCCGTATTTCTTATGTAGTTCATAGGCATAGTCACTGAGCTCATTAGTTGTGGCCCCGGCTTTTGCTCTTTTACAGGTCTCTTCTAAGATGAAAGCTGCTAATTGACATGCTTTTCGAATTCCATCAATTTGAGACTTGCTCTTTAGGATAATTCCATACTGCTTTTCGTACCTCGAAGAAAGCTCATCAGAATTGATAGGTGCTTCCTCCGGAAAATGGCATTTTTTCCATTTGTTTTTACTACCGCACCAGCAAGGGTCATTTCTAGAAATCATAAAAATCCTCATAAGGAGTTCAAGTATAACAAAGCGTCATTTTAAAGGGATCGATTTTGTAGGTGTTGTGGATTTTCGCTAGCTGCCTTTTCTGATTTTTCCCATCTTATTGAAAATTAGATATTTAAATGTATTATTTTGCAAGTTGTTTATAAATAGTGACTTGTTGAAATGGTTTTCCTGAATATTTAATTATAATTAGAAATATGATATAATTAAATAAAATAAAAGCTCGTTTTTAATTAAAAAATAAAACAAAACTCTATGGTTTTTTTAGATAAAAACAGTACGTATCAGCAGGCTATCGATAGCTACAACCAAATCTCTTCGGTTTTAGATCAGTATCAGCAAAAACGTGTGCTTGGGTCAGTCCTTTCACTTGATTCGGAGGGAAATCTAGCAGCACGAAATAAGTCTTTTTTGATTGAGCCGATCAGACGATTTTTTGAAGAAAAATTCTGTGGGAAAACCTATGATCCAGAAAAAATCGTA
>DAIEPN010000059.1 GCA_027348355.1 Chlamydiota bacterium
TTTAGGGCTTAAAACAGAGATCATTTCTTTGTCACCAGCAAGCCTTGCAATATTGAGCATTCTTTCTAGTTGGTTTTTTGTGAAAGTATATTGATCACGACGTTTTCTAGATCCTCTAGCAGCTCTTTGTTTAGGAGGAACTGTGTGAGGTTTTTCTGTATTGATAATAAATTTTTCAATCATTGAAGAAAGCTCATGAGGTTGTCTTGTCTTCATTTTTTTTAAAGTAAAGTGGTGCATGTAGCCGCCGCTAGACATTGGAAGAAAGCGACATAGGTCGTTTTCCTTTTTTACGCCAACTTTTTTAATAGCTTTTGAAATTATTTCTTCAATCTCATGTAAATTTTTTGATTTATGTTCCACAACATCCTCTCTAGTAGAATTCATTGCTTGTTTCCTTCTTTAAGAATTTTAACTTTGTTCCATTTGTAAATTCATTTTAATCATGTAATCAAACTAATTTTGGGCTGTATATGCTGCTAATCAGTTAATTTGATTTATAGAATTCAGCGCTTATTCTCAATATTGATTTAACTTTTTTTGCAAAGTGATTCGAAAATTTATTCACATCACTAGCTTGCAATTACGTGATTTTATAAAAGTAACTCTATTTTTTGCAAGAATTTAAATTTTATTAATTTTTATTAACTATACATAGAGGGTGAATATATTGTTTGTATTTCATGCGAGTATATCCTAAAATGGGTATCTTATTGTAGAAAATTTCGGAATAATTAGTTTTCCGTGTTACTATTCTCTATATAATTTTTTAATTGGAAGTTGACATGGAACCGACTTTGCTTGAACAGAAAAGATTAGCAAAACATATCATAGCTGTTGTTGCTGGAAAAGGTGGGGTAGGGAAGTCTGCAGTTACCGTAAACTTGGCGCTAGCTTTACAAAAGAAAGGGTATTTTGTCGGAATCCTGGATGCGGACCTTTATGGACCTTCTCTTCAAAAAATGCTTCCTATGGAGGAGATGCCCCAAGAATATGAGAGGAAAAAAAACTCTTTATTGCCGGCGATAGGGAGTGGGATTAAGATGATCTCCATGGCTTACTTTAGGGCAAAAAATGAAGCTTCTATGGTGAGAGCTCCCATTGCAAACGCCCTCATTACACAATTTTTGCACAATGTGCACTGGGGTGATTTAGATTATTTGCTATTGGATTTTCCTCCAGGCACTGGGGATATTCAACTCACAATTCTTCAAGAGACTATTTTATCCGGCGCCATTATTGTGACTACACCTCAAGAAGTCGCTCTGCTTGATGTGCATAAAGCTACGCAGATGCTGGAGAAAATGCATGTGCCTATTCTCGGAGTAGTAGAAAATATGAGCTATTTTTCAGATCCAAAAACACAAGAAAAACACTTTGTTTTTGGAAAGGGCGGAGGAAGAAGATTTGCTGAAGAAAGAGGTTTGCCATTTCTTGGGGAAATTCCTATTGACCCCCAGCTTTCCTTATGTTTAGATGAAGGGAAATCGATTTTCGAAAGTTATCCAAATAGTATTTCTGCATCTTCTTTTTTATCTTTGCTAGATATAATGCAAGAACACCTGATCGCTATGAAGACTCAAGTTGGAAATATAGTCAGCGATTTTGAATTGATTTGGAAGGATATGTAATGTCATCGCAAATTGTTTTTATCAGAGAGATAAAGCAGGTGGATTCCTATCATTTTGCAATTTTGTGGACAGATGGGACCGTTTTCAAATATCGATTAAGCGAGATACAAAAAAATTGTCCATGCGCTTTTTGCAGAGATGAAAAAAGTGGAAAGTCTCTCATATCTGCGGATAAAATTGATCAGGATGTGAGAGCTTATAAGATCACAAGCGTTGGAAGATATGCTCTTCGGATTTCCTTTGTTTCTGGCTGTTCTGAAGGAATTTATTCTTTTGCGCTTTTACGGAGTATGACCAATGCGAAATAAAGTGTTTCTGTTTGTAGGAAAAATCCTTTTTCTTTGTTTTTTTATTTGTTTGACAGCCCAATGCTCCAAGCAAGAATTAAAAAAGAAGCTACCTAATGTACGTATTTGGATGGAAAAGAATGGAAAGCCTAAAGTACTTTCAACAACAGCGATCATTGATGATATCGTTGGAAAAATAGGAGGAGATCGCATTGATCACCTAGCCTTGATTGTAGGCGAAATGGATCCTCATAGCTATGAACTTGTTAAGGGAGATGATGAAAAATTTTCTTATGCAGATGCAGTATTTAGTAATGGACTTGGACTAGAACATGGGGGAAGTTTACGATACCAAATTGAAAAGCACTCTATGAGCGTGGTGTTAGGAGATGAAGTGCATAAAAAATATCCGGAAGAAATTTTTTATTTTGAAAAGCAGGTTGATCCCCATATCTGGATGGACGTATCTCTTTGGGAAAAAGTCATCCCGTATATTATTGAGACACTATCTCTTCTCGATCCAGAGGGATCTTCGTATTATCAAGAGAATGGAACAGCCCTTGCAAAAAAAATGAATGAGTTCCATCAATCAATTAAAGAAGAGATGAAACAAGTTCCGGAAACTAAAAGATATTTGGTTACAAGCCATGACGCTTTTAATTATTTTACAAGAGCGTATTTAGCAAATGAGGAAGAACGTAGGACAGGATCTTGGGAAAATCGCTGCGCAGCACCGGAAGGACTTGCTCCAGAAGGACAACTAAGTGTAAGTGATATCAAAAATATCGTGGAATATCTTTGTAGATTTCAAATTCACGTAGTATTTCCAGAGTCCAATGTTAATAAGGACGCTCTTAAGAAAATAGTTCATGTGTGTTCTCAAAAAGGTCTTGAGGTAAGAGTTTCCAAAGAAGAGCTTTATGGGGATGCTTTAGGAGATTCTCCTGATGATGGATATTTTTCTATGATGCAGCATAATGTAGATGTTTTACGTAAAGAGTGGGAGAAGAAATGAAACAAAAGATCGAGGAAGCTCTGCATGTTGAGAATCTGACTGTAAACTATGATAAACAAGCGGTCTTATGGGATCTAAACTTTTCTGTTCCTGCAGGAAAACTTGTAGGAATCCTAGGACCTAATGGAGCCGGAAAAAGTACATTTTTAAAAGCTTGTTTAGGAATTGTTACTCCTATTACAGGAAAGATCACTTTTTTTGGAAAATCGTATAAAACGACCAAACAGAAAATTGCCTATGTTCCGCAGAGAAGTTCGGTCGATTGGGATTTTCCAATTACGGTTTTTGATGTGGTTCTTATGGGACGGTATAATAAGCTGGGTTTTTGGAAAAGACCGCGACTTTCTGACCGAGAAGCCGCCTTAGAAGCTTTGGAAATGGTAGGGATGTCATCCTTTGCCGATCGACAGATCAGCCAGCTTTCTGGTGGGCAGCAACAAAGGGTATTCATCGCAAGAGCGCTTTTACAAGATGCGGAAATTTATCTTATGGATGAGCCTTTTGCGGGAGTTGATGTAAAGACGGAAAAAGAACTTATCGTTTTATTTCAAGGATTACAAAAAAAGGGAAAAACTCTTTTCATTGTCCATCATAATTTAGCAAGCGTAGACAATTATTTTGATTGGATCATTCTTCTTAATACCTGTCTTGTTGCTACTGGATCTGTAAAAGAGACATTTAATGAACAAAATGTCATGCGTGGATATGGGAAAAGTCCAGTTCTTTTGGACGAGGCTGCCAAAATTACACAAAATACTTTTCAAGGGATGTAAAAATGACCTCAATTTGGAGTTATT
>DAIEPN010000093.1 GCA_027348355.1 Chlamydiota bacterium
ATTACAATCATTTACGACATCAAATCATTGCTAAAACTGGAACTGCACAGATATTACATAAGCAAACCCTTGATAGCGAAACCTCCCCTGAAATGATGACTCACATAGGATTTGCGGGAATTTCTTTTCCTGAGGATAACAATTGGGAAAACCCAGAACTTGTTGTTATAGTTTACTTGCGCTTTGCAAAATCAGGACGAGAAGGGGCCCCTTTTGCTGCGCAGATTGTAAAAAAATGGAGAGAAATTTGCAGTAAGCACGGACAAGCTTCTTACGTTCTTCCACCTAAGAGCATCGTCTCTAAAATTGCGAAATCAGATCTGCAAGTAGCTCAATAGATACAAGCATTAAAAGAACGCCCAACATAACTTTCCCTCCTGGCAACATCGGATGTCTTTCCTTGTAATGCTTCATATATCTCCCAACCCATACCATGATCGGAGGGAACACACCAAATAAAATAGCAATACTAATACCCCCTGCATAGCGGAGAGCTACTAAAAAAATACTTGGATTCACAAGAGCGATAAGGGTAGGCGGCACGAAAATAGCGACACAAAGTCCAAATTTCCCGATCCCCTTTTTCTTCACTTTCAACCCGTCGGCTAAAAAATCGAAAAAAGCCAAAGATAAAGCTACATATGACGCCGTGAGTGTAAAGAATGCAAAGAATTTTCCAATCGCAAATATTTTTGGATTGTCCAGATAATATTTTAGTGGGATCACAGCAGAATGCCCGCTCTTCGCAGCTTCTATTAATCCTTCTTTCCCGTGAACAGGAACAATTCCTAAAATCAAAAACTCCCAGATAAGATAAACAAAAAGGGGGATAGAAGAGCCTAAAATAATAGCTAAGCGCACCTTCTTGACATTTCTATCCATATATGTCATGAGCGTCGGAATAATGACTTGGTACGTAAACGCTGTAAAAAGAACAGGCATTGCTACAAAAGCTTTTGACCAATCTGAATATTGCAAAAGCACTAAATCTACGCTCTCAATTGAAACACCAATAAATAAAAAGTAGGTAATCGCAACTCCTGAAATAAGGATCAAATTCATGCGATCTACCGAATGAGCACCCAAATAAACAATCGGCGCAAAGGCTACAACATAAATAATCATCGCAAGCCAAGGAGAAAGAGATCCTTGAAAAAATTCAACTAGAACACCCCCACCACCAAGTACATGGGCCACCATCACCGTGAGAAATAAAAAAAGATACACGATCCAACATACGGCTTTTCCCCAAGGGCCGAGTAATCTATGAGCCATAGTTATGAGATTCGCATCCTTCGGCATCCAAACGCATACTTCTAAAAGAAGAAGGCCGCTGCAAAGCATAAACAACCAACATACCAAATATACTACCATCGAAGGAACAAATCCAGCAGGCCCGGTTGCAACAGGAAGTGCGAGCATACCAACACCAATAGTTGTACCGGTGATCAGTAAAGTACCGCCTAAAAGATGTCCAAAAGAATGAAAAACCTTCATAAACCCCCTGAGAAAACAACTAATAATTATTTAATTATAATAAATTCTTGATTAATTAACACAATTCATTGAAAAAAAATTGTCATTCCTAAAAAATCTTTCTGTCACCTACTACCAAGGTTTTTTATGATCGGCTCTCAAAAAATTGCATGTGTTATCCCTGCAAGACTCCAATCAACAAGATTTCCCAAAAAAATGCTTATCTCCATCAAAGGGAAACCTCTTCTTCAGTGGGTTTGGGAAGCAGCTCATAAGTGTGTTATTTTTGACAAAATTGTCTTTGCAACCGACTCTGAAGAAATCGGACATCTCATTAAAAGCTTTGGAGGGTCGTATTACATGACTTCCCCTAATTGTCCATCTGGAACTGATAGACTATGCGAGCTTTATCAAAAAGGCGCGATTGATGCTGACATTTGGGTGAACTGGCAAGGAGATGAACCTTTTATCCGAAGAGAAATGATTGCAGACCTGCTTAAATCAGCCCCTGATAAAAGCTGTGACCTTTGGACGCTTAAAAAGAAAATTATCACTGAGCAAGACGTCATCGCTCCAAACATTGTCAAAGTTGTTTGCGACATCGATGAAAATGCTCTCTATTTTTCCAGATCCCCGATTCCTTTCTACAGGGATCCATCAGTGAAAAAACAAGAACATTTTAAACACATAGGAATCTACGCATATAGAAAGGAAGCCTTGGCCAAAATTGCAAACCTCTCTTCTTGTGATCTAGAAAAAGCGGAACAACTTGAGCAGCTGCGTTTTCTTTATAATGGAATGAAAATCCGTGTGCATGAAACAACTTTCGAAGTGTTGGGAATAGATCTTCCCGAGCATTTGGCTAAAGCCGAAGCCTATGTGGAATCTGGTCAGCATTTGGGCTAGAAAGAGCTTCTGTTTTATCAGGTTTAGCATCCCTTCGTTTTTTCTAGATTCTAAAAACTAAAGATATTCATTTTTTGCCGGTTCGTATAATTTAAAATTTAAAATCTCAATTTGTTGAGATTTTTTAGGTAAAATTACGCTATTTTGGAGGCTACCATGTCAGAGAAAAAAGATAGATTCCTTGTTCCTAGTCACTTTTTACATTTTCCTTTCATAGAAGAGGATTTTTGGGGGTTAGCCGCTGCTCACGAAAAGGGGCTTTCTATTTCTGAGGATAATAACCATGTGTATGTAGAAGCTCA
>DAIEPN010000117.1 GCA_027348355.1 Chlamydiota bacterium
CCTGCTCTTTCTAAACGGGAAGCCGCCTTACAGGCCCAACGAGTCCATAATGGAGATTATACTGGGTACGCCCTTCCCCCTCCTTCTCTGCTTTCAAATGCAAAAAAAGTAGATCAGCCCTCTCTAAAAAAGGATTTACGCAAACAAGCTGAAATTTTAGAAGAGACCCTTCTTAGTTTTGGAATCGAAGCAAAAGTCGGCGATATCAATTGTGGCCCTACTATTACTTCTTTTGAAGTACATCCAGCTGTAGGGGTAAAAGTACAAAAAATCAAAGCCTTAGAAAGCGACATCGCTTTGAATTTACAGGCTAAAACAATTCGTATCATTGCTCCTATCCCTGGAAAGGCGGTTGTGGGTGTGGAAATTCCTTCTCTCTATCCACAAGAGGTGAGCTTTAAAGAGTTATTACAAAACTATCAACAAAACCCAAAGAAACTCCATATCCCAGTCCTTCTTGGTAAAGCAGTGAATGGTGAAAATGTAATGAGCGACCTTGCTAAAATGCCACACTGCCTGATCGCGGGAGCCACCGGTTCTGGTAAATCTGTATGCATTAATACGCTGATCATGTCGATTCTGATGAATGCAAGGCCAGACGAGATTAAAATGGTCATGATCGATCCTAAAAAGGTAGAACTGACCGCATACACTAACTTACCGCATATGATCGCTCCTGTCATAACAGAACCACATGGAGCCTATTCTGCCTTGCAATGGCTTGTAAAAGAGATGCAGACTAGGTATGAAATTCTCAAACATTTAGGAGTAAGGAATATTTCTGCTTTCAATAGCCGAACGATCAACAAAGACCTCGAAGCATCACTCAGCATTACTGTCCCTCAAAAGATGTTTGCAATCGTTGCCATCATTGATGAATTTGCAGACCTTATGATGGCATCTAGCTCGGACTTAGAGACGCCAATTGCAAGGATCGCCCAAATGGCAAGGGCAGTTGGAATCCACCTAGTCCTCGCAACACAAAGGCCTTCAAGAGAGGTAATTACAGGCCTTATCAAAGCGAACTTTCCCACTCGAATTACATTTAAAGTGGCAAGCCGGATAAACTCTCAGATCATCATCGATGATACCGGAGCAGAAAGTTTATTAGGCAATGGAGACATGCTCTTCTTACCTCCAGGAAGCTCCCATCTTATGAGAGCGCAAGGAGCTTATTTGAGCGATGAAGACATCAATAAAGTTATTTCCTTTATATGCGATCAAGCTAAACCCAATTATCTGATTTCCTCTTTCGATACTATGTCTGGACAAAACACCTCTGCAGAAAATTCTGAGGATTCCTATAGAGATAGTCTATTTGAACAAGCAAGGTCCATTGTTGTCGAAACACAAAACGCTTCAACTACCTTTTTGCAAAGAAAACTCAAAATTGGATATGCAAGGGCCGCTAGCCTTATGGATGAATTAGAAGAACAAGGTATTATCGCCGCACAAGAAGGCAGCAAGCCTAGAAGGATCTTGCAAAATCATCCTCTGCAAGATAAAGAGCAAGAAAAGAAGGGATTTATCTATGAATCGAAAGAAAATTTCTCGGAATAATATCGAGAAACTCTTGATTCCGAGATTACATTTTATAGGTGTTATCTTGGTAGTGATCAGCTTGATCACTCTTTTTTATGTGTTATTTGCAGATCATGAACATGACTATCTAGCAACCTCCTCATTACCCGCCGCTCAAATAGAAAAATCTAATATTGAAAATGCACGAGAACTCCCTTTTTTCACTGTCACAGAAGATGACTGTAGAAGATGTTATGCGATATCAGCTGTATTCACGACGCTTGGACTTGCACTCATCTTGATAGCAAAAAAAAAGAAAAACAAAGTCGACAAGCCAGGAAAGGAGAAAACATAAAATGAGTAAGCTCAAGAAAATTTTAGTCGCTGATCCCTCCGAAAAAATCTTGAAAAGCATTACTTCAGCACCCGACGCCAAACTCTATGAATTTGCTATATCTACAACAGGTAGCGAGTGTATTGAAAAAATCAACTCGTTCAAACCAGATCTTGTTGTAATTGACCTCCTTCTTCCGGACAAGCATGGTATAGAAATTCTAAGGACGATAAAAACAGATCCAAGCCTGCAAAATACAGGTGTCATTATCACATCCGACCAGAGGATCGCACAAAATTATCACATTGCTATGCAACAAGGAGCGGATTACTTTTTACTAAAACCATTTGATCTCAATGCTCTCTTTCAAGCCTTTACGAAATTTTTCTCCCATAAACTCTCAGCAGATCCCTTCAGTAAAATTTTCACGCATCTTTCCGCGAGCTTCCATACAAAACAGATTCCTGTAAAACCCGAACATAAGAAGACCAGAATAAAATTTTGGGGGACAAGAGGCTCTCATCCAGTATCAGGATCGGATTATATTCGCTATGGAGGAAATACATGCTGCTTAGAAATTCAGCATGGTGAAGATCTCATTATCATCGATGCAGGATCAGGCATACGCCCTCTAGGAGTTAAGCTTGCAAAACAGGGAGTGAAACGCATCCATCTTTTTATCAGCCATACCCACTTAGACCATGTAACAGGATTTCCCTTTTTTGAACCTATCTATCACCCCGAAGCCGAAGTCAACATTTGGGGTCCTATCGGTTTTGAAAATTCACTGCAAGAAATTCTATCTACCATGTTGACACCTTCTTTTTTCCCTATCACTTTGCAAGAAATTAATGCGAAACTTTCTTTTCACGAATTACGCGATACCCATTTTGTCGAGGTTGGAACAATACAAGTCTATACTCATCATACCTACCATCCCGGTGCCACACTTGGTTTTAAAATTGTCGTAGATGGAAAACAAATTGTGTACATCACAGACAATGAACTCCTTCTAGGCTTTATGGGAAACCCGTGGGAAATAGAAGAACAGGATCCAATCCTAGAACCACATAGAAGCTTGATTGAATTTATCAAAAATGCAGATCTGCTCATCCATGAAGCACAGTATTTTAACGAAGAATACCCTGCTAAAGTAGCTTGGGGACACTCCTCTGTTGCAAATGCAACTGTGCTTGTAAAAGAGTGCAATATTGATCGTTGGATCGTAACACATCATGACCCAAATCATACAGACAAAGACATTGATCGTAAGCTACAAGCTCATTTTGATTGCTTAGATAACTACGGACTTTCTTGTCGTTTGCTCATGGCGCATGATGAAATGGAAATTTATATATAACAAGTATTCTATCGGATGAAAACACCGATCCCATCTGAAGGAATATTTCCCTTATCTAAAATATAACTTGTAACCAAAAATATAGGTGTTACGTCAAATGCTGGATTATAGACCGGAGCGTTCTTAGGACTCCAGCATATGTTGCCAAAGCTACCAAATGCACCTC
>DAIEPN010000127.1 GCA_027348355.1 Chlamydiota bacterium
GACTACGAGGTATCCTCAAAATTTGCGCTGTGAAGGCACCAGGATTTGGAGACCGTAGAAAAGCTATGTTGGAAGATATTGCTGTTTTAACGGGCGCAACTCTTGTATCGGAAGAGACCGGTAACTATTTAGCAGAGGCAACAGCAGATGTTCTCGGTAGCGCTGACAAAATTCATATTACTAAAGATAAGACCACGATTGTGAATGGGCATGGCGATGCAGAAATGATTAAAGCTAGACTTAAACAAATCGATGCAGAGGTCCTCTCTGCTACAAGCCCTTATGATAAAGAAAAGCTAGAAGAGAGAAAGGCGAAGCTCAGCGGGGGTGTAGCTGTAGTTCAGGTAGGAGCTCCTTCCGAGCCTGAGATGAAACAGAAAAAGCAGATGTTTGAAGACAGTTTAAATTCGACTAGAGCGGCTCTGGAAGAAGGAATTGTTCCGGGTGGCGGAGTAGCTCTTCTTAGAGCTAGCAAAGCTGTGGACGCGCTCTCCTTAACAGGAGATGAGCTCATCGGAGCTCAGATGGTCCAAAAAGCTTGCGAAGCTCCATGTAGACAACTCATCCAAAACGGTGGGTTTGAAGGTTCTGTGATCGTAGGAGAGATTTGGAAAGGAGGAAAGAATTTCGGATTTAACGCCCTTTCTGAAAAAGTTGAGGATTTAGTCACGGCTGGAATCATTGACCCTGCTAAAGTTGTGAAAAATGCCTTGAAGTACGCTGCATCTGTTGCTGGCATTGTCCTGCTCTCTGAAGTGCTCATTGGCGATGCAAAAGAAGATTCTTCTGATGCAAAATCATAGAGATGACCTATCTGTAAAAGACCTCTTTTATCCATAGAGGTCTTTTACTATGCAAAACCCAGAAAAAAAAGCTGCCGTCTTCCCAAGCAGGGGGATAGGCGATGCTATTTTGATGATGATCGCATGCCATCATCTAAAAAAAGCAGGGTATGATGTTACCCTTTACCACCCGACCCTTGAAGAACTGAAAAATTGGTTTGAAAGCGGGTCTAAAAAGCAAAGATTCGCGAAATGGCCTTCTTTAGAAGATCTCCCATCTTCTGTACAAGAATATGATCTCGTGATTGTTCAAAATGACAATTCTCCTCGTATGAAGGTGCTTTATTCTTCTATTCCTAGAAACAAACTATCTATTTTTTATGCAAGCTATGTCCAAGGTAAACATTTTCCTTTGGACCCAAATGACCGCGTTTTTGTCTCCGATAAATCTATGGCAGAAAATATTGCGATCTCAGTAGCCTCTCTTTTGGGAAACAAAGAAGTTTCCAAAGATAACGGGCTCTATGCTCCGCATCATCTAACCTATAGGAAAGAGAAAAACAGGGTTGTCATCCACCCTTTAAGTAATGAAGAGGAAAAAAACTGGTCTGTAGAAAAATATGAAAAGCTTGGGAGGGCGTTACAAGAAAAGGGTTTTTCTCCTGTTTTTGTATGTAATGAAAAAGAGCTGCCAAGCCTTCATAGGCTTTCTCAAAGTTGTACGGTGGAAACCTTTCCAAATTTGGAAGTGCTTGCAAGCTTTATCTATGAATCCGGTTACATGATCGGCAACGATTCTTTAATAGGACACTTAGCCTCTAATTTGGCTATTCCTACTCTCATCATTGGAAACGATTCTAAACGGATGAAATTATGGCGACCTGGTTGGCTTTTTGGAGAAGTGATCACCCCATATGATTGGATTCCTAATTTCAAATTCTTGCGTATACGTTCTGTCTATTGGAAACACTGCATTAGTGTGAATAGAGTCTATAAAGCTTTTATAAATCTTACGAAGATACTTTAGTTCGGAAGTGGTTTTAGCTTTCTTCTCGGTGGATCTTGTTATAAATCTCTCTTTTAGGGACCTGTCTGTGTTTTGCAACTGTTTTGATTGCTTCTTGGAGTGAAAGACCAAACTCTTCTTGTAATTTTTGCACATGCTCTTCCGGTGTAAGCTCTTCTAAAGAGATCTGGGAGTGACCTTGATTAGAAGGAGAAAAAAGGAGGACAATTTCTCCTTTAAGAGGTTTTTGTTGAACTCTCTCTAAAAGTTCTTGAGGTGCTCCGTTTAAAATCTCTTCAAATTTCTTTGTGATTTCTCGAACAATACAGAGTGTGCAGGTTGGGATGTGTTTTACTGCAAGTTCCAAAGTTCTTTCAATACGGTGCGGTGTTTCATAAGAAATGGTGATTCCTGGATAATAGAGGATTTCTTGGAAAACTTTTTGCAGGTCAGAGAGCTTTTTGGGAAGAAACCCGATCATCTGGAAATTTTCTGTTGAAAGACTGGAAAGGGTAAGGGCTGCAATTGCGGCGCAAGGCCCTGGAATGACTGTGTAGGGTAAATCGTGTAATCTGCAAGCTTGAATCAGATCTTGACCTGGATCGCAGATGCCAGGAGTTCCTGCATCGGAGATGAGGGCAATGTTTTTTCCCTCGCACAAATCCTCAAGGATCATTTTCTCTTTTTCAGACTCGTTGAACTTATGATAACTTATAAGAGGTTTTTGAATTTTGTGATGCGAGAGGAGGATACGGCTGTGTTTGGTGTCCTCACAAAGAATGTAATCACAAAGCTTTAAAGTGTCTAAAGCTCTGATCGTGATATCAGCGAGGTTTCCTATGGGAGTTGCTATAAGATAAAGCACAATAATTATGTGTTTGTAAAGGTGGCACTCAGATTTGAACTGAGGATGGGAGCTTTGCAGGCTCCTGCCTTACCACTTGGCTATACCACCGTCAAAAAATTGACTAAGATTATGCTTTATCTATAGAATATGGGGCAATGGAAAAAATATTTATACAGGAACCTATGAAAACGAGATATTTAGAAGATATTGCAAGCGAGCTTGGTTTTCCAATGGTTAGCTCCCCACATCCTATCAAAGGGTATAAGGCGGATAGTCGAAAAGTGCAAGCGGGGGACCTCTTTTTTGCCATACCAGGTCAGAGGACAGATGGCCATATGCACCTTAAAGAGGTAGCAGAAAAGGGAGCGATTGCGGCTGTAGTCTCGAATAGTTATCGAGGAGAGGACTTTGGTCTACATCTATTTTATGTGGATGATGTTCTGGACAGTCTACAAGAGTTGGCTAGAAGAGCGGTGCAAAATCATAGAGTTCCTATTGTTGCAGTCACAGGATCAGTTGGGAAAACAACCACAAAAGAATTTATTTTCCATCTTCTTTCAGCCAAATATAAAGTCGGGAGAACTCCTGGCAATGCGAATTCCCAAGTGGGATTTCCTCTAGCTTTATTATCGATGACTGGCGAGGAGGAGGTTTTAGTACTCGAGATGGGAATGACAGAATGCGGGCATATTCAAAAGCTTGTCTCCATCGCTCCACCTGATATTGCAGTTGTTACCAAAATCGACTTTGTACATGTCGATGCTTTTCAAGGAAGAGAAGGGATCGCAAAGGCGAAAGCTGAAATTTTCTCCAGTCCTAAAACACGGCTAGGTGTTATCAATATACAAGCAATGGAATTTTCTTCTCTTGCTAAGGCAGGTGGGATCCCAAAAAAGACCTATGGTTTTGCAGATGCTGATTTTGTGATCGATCCTAAAACACAAGAATTTTGTGACGACAAGGGACAAAAGATACTTATAGATCTACCTTTTACAGCTACGCATATGATAGAGAATTTTCTTGGAGCGGTAGTTGTGGCAAGGGAACTTGGCTTAAGTTATCAAGAGATTAGAGCGCAAGCTAAAACCTTGGCCCCTTTTCATCTTCGGTTTGAGACACTGGAAATAAATGGAGTTACATATCTTAATGATTGCTATAACGCAAGTTTAGAGTCCATGAAAGCCGCTTTTGTAAATATTCCTAAAGATCTTTCTACAAAAAGAAAGATCGCTATTTTAGGGGAGATCAAGAATTTAGGGAGCTTTTCTGAATTTATACATAGAAGCGTTGCAGAAATCGCAGTCAAACACTTTGATCAATTTATCTGTTATGGGCAAGAGTGTTTGGCCATGGAAGAGATTTTTATCAAAAATGAACGTCCTGCCAAGTTCTTTTCAGATTTTGCACTTTTACAAGAACATGTAGAAAAAACGGTTTCTTCTGGAGATTTTGTCCTTATCAAGGGATCGAATGGCAACCAATTGTGGCGTTTACTCGAATCGAAAAAAAATTGATTTTTGAGAAAGTGGAAAAAGATCTACAATCGAGAAAAGCAATGCGTACCTTTACGATTTACGACCATGATCTTTTATTTATTTCAATTTTTGACGGTACAATTAGGATGGAAGATTCCTAGTGTATTTACATATTCCTCGACTAGGATGATCTTAGCCGCTCTCACGACTTTGCTTTTTACGATATTTTTAGGACCTCGGTTCATTAAAAAATTGTACGAAATGAAAATAGGACAATCTATCCGTGTGGAAGACTGTCCTCTTTTAGGTCAACTTCATGAAAAGAAAAAGGACACCCCTACGATGGGAGGGATTTTACTTCTCTCTTCCATGGTGCTCTCTTTACTTCTTTGGATGAATTGGAAAAGCTCCTTTACTTTAGTACTATTAGTTACAACAGTTTGGCTTGGATTTATAGGGGGATATGACGATTATTTAAAATTAAAGAGGAAAAGCCCAAAGGGGATGAGCGCTAAGACGAAGTTTTTATTACAGAACACGTTGTCTATTTTGCTAGCTCTTTACTTTTTATGTCCTAGCCTAACTGCGAAAGTGCAGGTGGGCGATTATTTTGTTCCTCCTACTGCGAAAGAATTGAACGTTGGTAAAGAGGAGAAATCTGCTACGATTCAACCTCTTTCTACACAGGCCTACATGACAAGATACTATGTTCCTTTCTGGAAGGATCCCGTTGTGATCTTTTCGGGGTTCCTCTTATTTATGCCTTTTCTCTTTAGTATATTTATTATTACCGGATCTTCTAATGCAGTGAATTTAACCGATGGGCTAGATGGATTAGCATCAGGGTGTTTGCTTTTTGTTGCGGTCGTTCTTGCAATTGTCGCATTTTTATCTAACAATATTGAAATTTCACGCTACCTCCACATCCTATATATTGAAGACAGTGGAGAGATCGCAGTCTATTTGTGCGCACTTTTCGGAGCATGCTTGGGTTTTTTATGGTACAACGGATACCCAGCTCAAGTTTTTATGGGAGATACAGGGTCTTTGGCGCTCGGAGGAATAATTGGTGTTTGTGCATTACTTCTTAGAAGAGAGGTTCTTCTTGGAGTAGTAGGGGGAATCTTTGTTGCGGAAGCAGCTTCTGTGATATTGCAAGTAGGGAGCTATAAGCTGCGAAATAAAAAAAGAATTTTTTTATGTTCCCCGCTCCATCATCATTTTGAATATAAGGGCTGGCCTGAGACGAAAGTGGTTTTACGGTTTTGGATTGTAGGATTGATCTTGGCAATTATTGGTTTAGCTTCTTTAAAATTTCAGTAGGATTATGCAAAAAGTTCTTGTAATTGGATTAGGGATAAGTGGAAAAGCCGCAGCCGAGTTTTTATTGACAGGTGGGTATGAAGTTTTTGGATTTGATGATAATTTTTCTTACCATAATGAGCCAGGCGCAAAAATTACTTTAATAGATAAAAATGATCTTTCCTTCTTGAATGAATGTGCTTTTGTTGTTCTCTCTCCTGGAGTCCCTAAAAATCATTTTTTATGTAAAAAAGCAGAAGAACTTTCTTTAGAGATAATAGGAGAAGCAGAGCTGGGGTTTCGCATTCTTCATAAGAACTATCCTAACCAAAAGTGTATTGGGATCACGGGGACTAACGGAAAGACTACAGTGACCCTCCTTACAGAGCATATTTTACGGCACTGCGGTATCAAGGCTAGAGCTTTAGGAAATGTTGGGACACCGTTTACTTCTTATCTACAAAATGTTGACCCGGAAGAAATTCTTGTATGCGAACTGAGTTCTTATCAATTGGAGACAATGACCTGTCCAGTATTTGATTCTGCAGTGATTGTAAATATTACACCCGATCATTTAGATCGTTATATTACAATGGAAGAGTATGCAAAGTCGAAAACCTATATCCATAGATGTCTCAAAAAAGAAGGGATTTTATTTGTCTATGAGAATTGTCTAAGGGATTTTCCCAAACTTTTTGAGAAAATGAATACGATTTCATACGGAGTTTCTACAAACTCCCACTTTTCTACGGATAAAAAATTCCTTTATAGACATGCAAATCCATTTTGTGTCCTTCCGGAATTTTTTGAAAAACTAGGCGTCCACGAGAGTGAAAATGCTCTCGCCGTCTGGTGTTTAGTCTCTATTTTTGGAATTTCTCCTGATGATTTTATTTCTGGTTTGAGCTCGTTCACAAAACCATCGCATCGAATCGAGTTCGTGAAGACAATCGATGAAGTTGCCTATTATGATGATAGTAAGGGTACCAATGTTGATGCTGTGATCCAAGCTGTCAAAGCCATGCAAGGACCTGTCGTTTTGATCGCGGGCGGGGTAAACAAAGGGTTCCCTTTTACAATTTGGAAAGAAAGTTTTGTGGGAAAAGTGAAATATGTGATTAGTATAGGGGAGACTGCGCACTTGATCTCTCAACAACTCGGAGATGAATTCGCTGTATTAATTGCTTCTTCTCTGGAAGAAGCGGTAGAAAAGGCTTCTTCTATTGCGTCTAAAGGAGATTGTGTGCTTTTATCTCCAGGATGTTCTAGTTTTGATATGTTTCGAGACTATAAGCACAGGGGTCAAGAATTTAAACGATGTGTAGCCGATTTGGAGAATAGGAGTAAAAATTATGAGTCGTAAAGATACCATTATTATCGCAGTACTTATCAACGTAGGGTTGTTGATTGTTTTATTTGCAACTTCAATCTCTTCTCAATCGGAACAAACGATTGCAAAGGCGACTCCAGTACTTGCACCTGCTCAAGCAGAGGTTGCATACTCTTCGCCTGCTCTTTCTGTGCGTCCTGCTGCAGTGGA
>DAIEPN010000155.1 GCA_027348355.1 Chlamydiota bacterium
AAAAGACAAAAAGCCTAGTGACCTATTCGAATTCGTGTTGTAAATTATCTGGAATTAGAGGGTAAGATCTGCAATCTTTCTATACAGAAACGACTCGAGGGATTTAGTATTCTCAGAAAGAGAAGTATATTCTTTCACCCACTTAGGACCTAATTTAACAGATTCTTTAGCCAAGGAATCGAATTCTTCAATACTAGACACCTTTTCGCAGATTTTTTCGTATAGATTTGCCGCAAAAGAAGGCATTTCTAATGAAGGATAGGGACTAAAGTAAAAACTTGCAATTTGCTTCAAAGACAAGTCCAACAAAACACTTTCTTGAAGTAAAAAAGTGGATAGTCCAAGACATTTCAAAACCCCATCAGAAATTTCAGGAAATGCATTCTTGCAAATCATTCTATCATTTTCAATATTGAGCTCTGCAATCTTCTGTTTGTACACATCAGAAAACCCAAATTCTGTCTGAGACCAACTACCCCAGCAGAAAATAGCCCTATCCTTAAAACCTTCAGATAAAACACATCCGTGATCAATTAGATACAGCATTGAATATGAATCTTTGGGAAGTAAGGCATTTCCGCGGTTTCTGTCTGTATTTACTAGTCGTAAATCAACAAAAGCCATCTCAAACACTTCTTCAATAGGTATATGAAGAGATGCTTCAGGAACATTCAAAGTGTGGATTTCTCTTGCATTGGGTATATATTTCTGCAAAGAAGCCACTCTTTCTGTTCCCTTAATCGTTGTAAAAGTCACTTTTATTGTACAAGGAATCCTATCAGGATGTAATCCACTTGCAATGCACTCTCTGAAGAGACTTTTTCCTGGTGAAATTCCAACTTTAGATCTCAGGATATCTCTACTGGAGTTTCTCTCAGTTCCCACCTCTTCATCTCCAAATTTGAGCACTCCTCCAATTACAATTTTGCGTTTTCCTGTTTCATCAACTTCATCAGTTAAAATTTTACAAAGGTAACTTGTATTAATACCCTGGTTTTCGACCCTCTCTAATGCCAGTGCATTTCGAAGAGATTCTTCCGTATCGCAACTTGTAGCAAGTTTAAGGCTTTCTTCCACTTTACCTATCCATTCCAAATCTTCTTTAGATGGGTCTGGGTTAGCAATAAAAATTGATTTGAAAGACAGTCTTGACAGTCTCGTAGGAGAGAAAAATGGTATATTGGGATTAGTTAAGAACGGCGCTTTTTCCTCACCAAATTCTGAGAATATGGTCACTTTCTTATTATTAAAAAGAGAAAAATCTCCCAAAACCGGAAAGGGCTTCTCAACAGGTTTGTCTGCCCTGCTTGGACCAAAATCCAACTGCTTCTTAATTATCTTTACTGCTCTTTCTTCGGTATTATCAGTAGAGGCTTCTCTTTTTCCTAAAGGCCTTGAAGAGAATAATTCCGACCTTTCTCCTTGACCCAGATATTGCTCCGTAGAAGTAAAGATTTGACTATCACCCAAAGGCAATACATTCCCTTTAATTCCACTAGACACAATAACCTCTTATTAAAGAATTTAATTTATTACAATAAACATAAGAATTATACACGTATTGCAAATTTAATTAAACAATTATAAAATAAAAAAATATAATTTAAGTTTGTAAAAAATAAATTTTTAAAAGCGCGGTTGAAAAACGAAGGAAAATAACTTTTAATCCATTTATTTTCAAATAATTAGAATCAAAAAAAACTATACTTTCGAATTTGCCGATAAGAACGAATTGAAATACTTATTTACAATCGATTTATTCTCATTAAATAAACATCACTTTACTCGTTTTCGGTTAGTTCACACGATGTATATAAGAAAACTATTTCTCAGATGGCAGTTGCTCGACTTTTTTCTCCTCCCAAAAATAGCCATGGCCTTCTAAATATCTTGGGAAAAAAATCTTTGAGAACGCCAGTACAAAAAGACTCTCCTGCTCCTGAGTTGGATCTTCGGCAGGAAGAGCAACCTCTCTTGCTTCACTTAAGCCCATAATAGTATTAGGCGGGATTGGAATCCTACCCTGAAAATCACCAGTGATAAACTGTTTAAGCGATTCGCTTAAGAAAAGAATTTTTCCTTCTTTAGAAAAACGAAAAACTTCAGTTGGGTTGTCAAAGTTATTATTGATAATCGATATATAGGAAGATGTAGACTGCATAAAAGTACCGTCAAAATAAATTTGCATCTAAATTATTTTTTGAGCGCTTTTTATGCAATTACAAAAATAATCGCCTATTCGAGTTCCACTGGCATCGTATTCTTAATCAAAAATGCCTCAAGAGAGGAGGTAAAATCTCCCTCTTGATAATACTCTTGTACAAGCTTGACTGCATATTTAGCCTGCTTTCTAGCTAAAACATCAAATTCTTCTATGCTCGAGGCTTTAGCATTGATCTTTTTATATAAAACCTCTGCAAAAGAAGAAGAGCATAGTGGCATTTCTGAAGTAAAATAGTACGCTGCTATCTGTCTTAAAGAAAGATCAGCCTTGGCACTCTCTTGAAGTAGAAAAGTCGATAGCCCGAGACTTTTTAAAACACCTTTGGAAATATCCGGAAATGTTTCTTTACATACTCTTCTATCATTTTGAATGTCTATTTGAGCAATTCTTGCTTTGTACTTCTCCGGAAAACCCTGTTCCGCTCTAGACCAAGAGCTCCAACAAAAAACGGCTGTATCCTGGAATCCTTCTGATAACACGCACCCATGGTCTATCAGATAAAGAGAAGAAAAGGAATCTTTAGGAAGAAGTGCATTCCCTTTGTGCCTATCAGTGTTGACAAGTCGTAAATCAACTAAAGCCATTTCACAAACTTCCTCTTCTGGGAAGCTCATTAATTCTTTAGACGCGTCAACTTTATGTAAACTCCTAGTTTCTGGAATATATTTTTGTAAGGAAGCAACTCTTTCTTGCCCATGTGTAGTAAGGAAAGTGATTTTTATCGTGCATGGAATTCTTTCTGGATGAAGAGCACTTGCAATACACTCTCTAGCATAACTCCTTCCAGGTGAAATTCCATGTTTAGATCTTATGATATCTTTACGAAGATTTCTTTTGGTACCAGCCTCTTCATCAGCAAATTTTAATACCCCGCCAATCACGGCTTCAGGATTTCCTTGACTATCAGTTCTATCTGATAAAACTTTACAGAAATAGCTGTTATTAATCCCTAGAACCTCGCTTTGGATCATTTCCAAAGCTAGTTTATCTCGAAGTAAAATCGTCGTCTCTAAAGATGTAGCAAGCGTCAAAGCTTCTTGAATTTTTTCTATCCAATTCAATTCTTCAGCAGTTAAAGTGCGATTTGGGATATGAATCTCCTTTACTGTCAATTTTTCAAGTTTTGTAGGTGAATAAGAGTCTTTTTTTGGCAATGTAAGAGGAACCAGTTTTCCTTTTAACCTTTTTAGCTTGCTTTCTGCAGCGATTTTATCTGATTCCCTTTTTTCTAGAGGTTCAATAGTCATGTTTGAAGAGGCACTTGAAGAAGCTATCCTATTATCTACTACACCTGTTCCTTGCTTGTCCGGTAATGAAGGAGGTTGCATGCCTTGCAAAGGCTTATCATAATTCAGTGTCCTACGAACTTCCTTTCTAGATGGGAGTAACTGGGAAGAAAAAGATTGATTGGACTGAGTTGCAAGTGGAAGCACTCCGATAAATTTATGAGCCTCTCTTTCAGTTACTACTTCAGCTTCAAAAGAGGTTCTTTTCTGACCCGAACTTAAATCAGCCGGTATCGCTTTCTCCATGATATTTAGAAGACTCTCATTACTTTGTCCAGCTGATAAGTCCTCGCTGTACCTATTATTAGGCGATCTAGTTGGAGAGGCGGAGCTACCATCATTCGAAGCCGAATTTGCAAATTGACCGTAGGGGATACGCATTGACATATTTAGTTCCTTTAAAACATGAATTTATAAGAAAAAATAATTTAACCGTATTATTGTATAATATTAATTAATTCTTTTTAAGAAAATTTAAAGATTAAAAAATTTATATAATATTTTAAATTGAAATGAGCTGCTAAAAACAGGAGAATATAAAAAAGTTATTTAACATGACCAAAAAAGTGATATAATCACAAAAATTAAATGTCACCTTAACTAGGAAATTGATGCAGCTTTGAAGGGTTCAGATGAAATCACGTCAAAATATAATTGGCGGCGATTTTCTTATATGCAGTTACTTGCCTTTTCTCCCAGGAAGAATCAAAACCCAGTTCTTTTGCCATAATCGAAGCAACTAGAGACGCTGCTTCTACACTTGCTTTTGCATCTAGAAGTAGAGCTCTTGTTCTTCTAGAAAGAACATCTTCTACCGTTCTAGCCATTTCAAAACGCGTTGCAAAAAGAACTTGAGCTTCATAATAAGGCAAATTGGGATGCAAGCGTTTTTTGTTCTTACGCATGAGGGCTTTTAGTTTTTTGAGGTCCGATCCATACACACTCAGAGTTTCTGTAGGTTTAAGGGTTTTATCCCAACCATAAAGAGGAAGTGTTTTTGTAACAGACGGGCGATCAGGTAGATCTCCAATGATTGCCGCCTTATTAATCACATCTTCGCCCATTTTTCGGTATGTTGTCCATTTTCCTCCTGCAATCGTAATTAACCCACTTGGGTCGATAAGGATCGCATGATCTCTGGAAAGAGCTGCTGTTTTAGTCGCTTTTGTTGATTTGATCAAGGGGCGAAGTCCCGCATAAACGCTTAAAACATCCTCTTTCGTAGGGTTTTTTGTTAGATACTTGCCAGCATACTCTAAAAGAAAAGAAACTTCTTTTTCTATAAAGTGCGGCTCTAGCTCCACTTTTCGTACTGCGGTATCAGTCGTCCCAACCAAAACTCTGTCATGCCAAGGAACCATAAAAACAACCCTGCCATCATCGGTACTTGGAATGATAATAGCTTTATTACTTGGCAAAAAAGATTTAGGAAGAACGATGTGAATCCCTTGGCTTGGGGTTACGATTTTTTTCTCTTTTGGGTTGTCAAGCCTTCGAATTTGATCTGTAAATACACCTGTTGCATTGATCACTGTTTTACCGTAGATCTTATACGTCTCTCCAGATTCCAGGTCTTTTGCTTTCACTCCTTTGATCATCCCATCTTTATGTATAAAGTGTACAACTGGCATATAGTTGAGTAAAACTCCTCCTTGAGCCGTAGCCGTTTGAGCCAAAGTAATCGCAAGCCTTGAATCATCGAACTGTCCATCATAATAGATAAGTCCTCCCCTAAGTCCCTCGGGTTCAAGTGTTGGAATTGCGCGAAGTGTTTTCTCCTTTGAAAGGCTTTTTGAAGATTCGATGCCTAATTTTCCAGCGAGCAAATCATAAATTTTCAGTCCAATCCCGTAAAAAGGGGCTTCCCACCAATGGTATAACGGGAGTAAAAAGGGCAAGTGGTGTACCATGTGCGGGGCATTCTTACAAAGAAGCCCTCTCTCTCTCAGTGCTTCAATCACTAAAAATACATCCCCTTGTTGAAGATAGCGTAATCCTCCATGAATCAGCTTAGTACTTCGGCTTGAAGTGCCTTTTGCAAAATCACTTTGTTCAAGTAGCAGAGTGCGATATCCTCTTGACGCCGCATCAACTGCAGCTCCAAGTCCGGTCGCACCTCCTCCAATGATAATGACATCCCAAGGTTTAGAAGAGCTCAACTTTTTGAGCATCTTAGCTCGATCCATCATTTCTGTGTCCCCCATAATTTTGCACAAGCAATCGCTAAACTCCATTTAGAACGAAGGATTTTGACCTCATCCTTCTTCTTTTGTGGGAAAAACGTTTTCTCTTCTTTCCAATATCCTGCAATCTCTTCTTCATTTTTCCAAAAACCTATTGCAAGGCCTGCAAAAAATGCAGCCCCTAACGCTGTTGATTCCATAATTTTTGGTCTCACAATCACAGCATCTATCAAGTCAGCTTGAAATTGCATGAGTAGATCACTATGGGCCATTCCTCCATCCACCCTCATTTCTTTAAGAGTTGTGCCAGAATCTTCTATCATAGCTTGCAAAACATCTGTCGCTTGGTAGGCAACCCCTTCTAAGGCAGCTCTTGCGATATGTGCCGCTTTCGTCCCTCTTGTAATTCCTAAAATTACTCCTCTCGCATACGGGTCCCAATGGGGAGCTCCAAGACCTGTAAAAGAGGGAACAAAGTAAACTCCATCGCTAGAGGGAACACTTTCAGCTAAACGATCAATTTCATGTGATGTCTTCACAAATCCCAAGTTGTCCTTCATCCATTGCATCGCAGCGCCAGCTACAAAAACACTTCCTTCTAAAGCATATTCGACAGTGCCGCCCCTTTTACTTGCGACAGTTGTGAGAAGATTGTTTTTAGAAAAGACAGGAGTTGTACCCGTGTTCATCAAAAGAAAACATCCTGTCCCATAGGTACACTTTGCTAAGCCCTTAGAAACGCACATCTGTCCGAAAAGTGCGGCTTGTTGATCGCCTGCTACGCCTGTGATAGGAATGGGTGAAGAGAAGATGGGAGAATGTGCCATTGCAAACTGTTCGCTACAACTGAGCACTTCTGGTAACATTGAATGAGGAATACCTAAAATGCGCAAGATCTCTTCGTCCCACTGGCAAGTATGAATATCAAAAAGCATGGTCCTTGAAGCGTTAGTAATATCTGTCGCGTGAACCTGCCCATTCGTGAGTTTCCAAATAAGCCAGGAATCGACAGTTCCAAAAGCTAGCTCTCCGTTCAGGGCCTTTTGCATGGCTCCTGGCACATTGTGTAAAATCCAATGAACTTTAGTCGCAGAAAAATACGGATCGAGAACAAGGCCTGTTTTTCTACGTAGCAGCGCCTCTAGCCCTTGCTTTTTTAGTTTTTCACAAAGTGGTGCCGTTCTTCGATCTTGCCATACGATGGCATTCATCAAAGGTTCTCCTGTTTTTCTATCCCATACAATGGTGGTCTCTCTTTGATTGGTAATTCCGATTGCAGCAATGTCTTTGGAGTCGATTTTCTTGTGTGCGAGAAGTTCAGCTATGACAGCCGCCTGAGATGACCAAATTTCCAAGGGATCATGTTCGACAAGACCGGGAGAGGGAAAAATCTGACGGAACTCTTTTTGAGCTATACCTACAACATCTCCTCCATGATTGATAAGAACTGCTCTGGAGCTTGTTGTACCCTGATCAAGCGCTAAAATATATTTCTTCATAAGCCCTCACTTGGACAGATTTTTACAAAACCATAAACTTGCAAGATCCGCAACTTTTTCTAAGGTCCCGGGCTCTTCAAAAAGATGTGTGGCCCCAGGAATAATTTCCAATTTCTTCTCACAGGTAAGTAGTGCCAAGACCTGCCTGTTAAGTGTAAGCACATCATAGTCATCTCCACCGACAATAAGAAGTGTTGGAGCTTTTACAATAGGAAGATGCTCTTTTGCTAAATCAGGTCTTCCACCTCTAGAGACAACAGCTTTTATATCCACATCCTTTGCGGCAGCGATCAATGCAGCTGCAGCCCCCGTACTTGCTCCAAAGTATCCAATTGAAAAATTCTTGTACGATTTTTGCTTTTTGAGCCAACTTGTTGCATCTTGAAGCCTTTTTGCTAAAAGAGGAATGTCAAAACGAAGTGCTCTCGTAAGATTGTCTTCTACCTCTTCCTCTTTTGTAAGAAGATCAAAAAGGAGAGTTGCAAGACCGAATTTTTGCAAGACACCAGCTACAAACCTGTTACGAGGACTTTTACGGCTACTTCCACCTCCATGGGCAAAAAGCACAACTTCTTTTGCTTTTTGTGGAATAACTAGATCCCCATCTAAGACAACTTCTCCACAAGGAATTTTTAGGGATATTTCCATGCTCATAGGGTCTCCCTTTCTTTATGGCTTTCCTCAAGAATTTGACATACCATGTGATCATCGACTTGTTCAAAACTTCGATAGAATTGGCCCACCGCCATGAAATCATGAGGATGAAACACTTCAACAAAGTCATCAACCCTATTTTGAATGTTCCTTCTCCCTTCTTCGGACGCCACGGGAACTGCAACGATGATCTTACCCACTTTCACTTTTTGTAAATATTTGATAGCAGCCTCCATACTGGCTCCAGTTGCAAGCCCATCATCAACTAAGATAACCGTCTTCCCTCCGAGCTCAATCGGTTTTCTGCACCTTGCATAGATTTTTTCTTTTATGTCCTCGTCCTTTTCTTTCTCTTCGATGATCTTTGC
>DAIEPN010000157.1 GCA_027348355.1 Chlamydiota bacterium
TGAGCGTGGTTTAGAAAAACATGTCGGCAAAGATAAAAAGCCAAACTTCGCTCATGTAGGCGATTTGCACTTTATAAATGACCAACTGGCAAGCATATGCAAATTTATAAACCTCTAAAAAAGATTGAGAATTACGCCGACCCAAAACTGGAAAGGCGCCTAGCTTACTTCTTCGGTGTGATTTACGTCATCGTGATTGCTCTATTAGCAGTTAAGGGAGTCCTATGGCTACTAAGATAACAAAGGAAGATTTTCAAGCCTACCTAAAAGTACAAAACTCTGGCAAGACCAATATGTTTGATTTGAGGAATGTTGTAAAGCTCTCCGGTCTCTCGAGAGAAAAGATCTTGGAAATAATGACTAACTACCGCAAGTACAAAAAAAGATGGGAGGTGATAGAAAATATGAAGCAGAAAACAGACAGTGACGAGGAACAAAAAATCAAATACCAGATCTATAGGAAACTCGATAGAGCCCAAGCACTGGTTAACGAAATTAAAGAGCTGATGAAGAAAATCAATCTAGTTCCCTCAAACGAGCAATAAACTTAGACCTATTCCCCATAACTTCGCTATAATTGTGTAAGAAGTAAAAATGTTACTTTTTCTAACTCATCCGTTTACTTATGTAGAGGGGTGGGACAGGACAAATAAAACAAAATGAAACCACCTTTTGAAGATGTAGTTAGAGACTATATCAGATTAGTTTATTTTTTTGCAAAAAAGTCCTTGTCCCAACAAGACGACATCGATGATGCTGTCCAAGAAACCTTCTTAAAAGCTATGAAAGCATATAAAAACTTTAAATTCAAAAGTGAGGGCGAGTTGAAAAGTTGGCTACTCATCATTTGCCGCCATGTAATAACAGATATGTTCAGATCCAAAAATAATAATCACCTCTCAATAGAACAAAACAATATCGAGCTTTTTGAGGATAGCGATGTAGAAGTGTTGTTGGAAGCAAAAATCACCCAGGAAGAAGATATCAAGAAAGTCACCGAAGCACTTAAAAAACTCAAACCTGCAGAACAGGAGATTATCAGGCTTCGAATAACCGAAGACATGCCCTTTACTGATATAGCAACCGCCCTCGATTCAAAAGAAGCCGCTGTTAAGATGCGTTTTTACAGAGCAGTAGTCAAGCTCAAAGAGTCATTACTATGAAGCTAAAAAATATCATTCGATCATTCTTCCTTCAGGAAAGTAAAAAAGAGTTCAAGCACATTAGTGCTCTGGAGAATCAAATCCTCTCCAGAGTAAGGGAAGAACAGGAGCTAGAAAGAGAATTGGATAAATCATTTTCTCCTGCACCAAAGCCCTTCTGGACATTTCGCTTTCCGCTGGCTTTTGCCACTGTTGTACTCCTACTCTTTTTTGTTGGCATTCTAAGCACCCAATCTCCTGTCTCTGCAAAGGGATCAATAATCGATGCCCTTATAAGCCTCAGGAATGCATTACAGCAGGAACTTACCAATCTTCTCACAACAGATCCCTCATACAGAGATAAGAATAGCCAAAAATATAAACAAGCCC
>DAIEPN010000174.1 GCA_027348355.1 Chlamydiota bacterium
GATTCTTTTCAAAATGGGATCTTCGAGGCACCTCAGTATACAAAACCGGATGATTTTGAAGGCATGCGAGTGCCCCAGGTTCTTAAAACAGGAAATCATGCCATGATAAAAAAGTGGCGAGAAGAAGAAGCTTTAAAAAAAACTTGTAGAGTGCGTCGAGATCTTGTCGACGATCAAAGGAGAAACTAATGAATTCATGTGTACTGATGCAGCAGTTAGAAGAGACTATGCTGAAAAAAGATATCCCTTCGTTTAACGTTGGAGATACATTAAATATTCATTTGCGCATTGTTGAGGCGGAAGGAAAAGAACGTATTCAGGTATTTGCAGGAACGGTCATAGCAAGAAAAGGAAGTGGCGTTTCTGAAACAGTAACACTGTACCGCGTTTCTTATGGCGCAGGAATCGAAAGGGTATTTATGCTACATAGCCCAAAGATTTCTAAAATTGAAGTTGCAAGATGCGGAAAGGTAAGAAAGGCTAAACTTTATTATTTACGTGGAGTTACAGGTAAGGCGTCTAAAGTTAAAGAACTATTAGTTGGTAAAAAAGCTAAGGTTTCAGTTACAGACAACGATGTAACGACACAAAATGAACCAGCTTCATAGTCAAGAATTAGAAAGGCTTGCATCCTTGACCTTTTTTGAAACGAGGGCTAGACAGCGTGGATACAAGATTGTTGCCGGGGTAGATGAAGCCGGTAGAGGCCCTTTAGCGGGGCCGGTTGTAGCCGCGGCTTGTATTTTACCAGAAAACTGTATTCTTCCTGGACTTGATGATAGCAAAAAACTAAATGAGCTTGAGCGAGCTAGTTTATACAAACTAATTGCTGAAAATCCAGAGATTGTTTCTGCAGTGGCAGTTGTAGCGTGTGGAACGATTGATGCAATTAATGTTTTGCAAGCTTCACTTTATGCGATGTCTCTTGCAATACAAAAGCTTTCTGTGCAACCTGAATTTGTTTTGGTTGATGGGCCCTATGTTCCTAAAATTGGGATGCCTTCAGAAGCAATTATTGATGGAGATGCTTTAAGTGCATCGATTGCAGCTGCATCGATCATCGCGAAATGGACAAGGGATCAAATCATGGAAGAATATCACCGGATTTGGCCCGAATATGGATTTGATAAACATAAAGGGTATGCAACACAGCTTCATAGACAAGCAATTGAAAGCTATGGACTTTGTCCAATTCACCGAAAATCGTTTGCACCTGTAAGAGAAGCCTTTTTGGCGTAGCAGTTTTATACAATTTCTTTAGGCGTGGCATGATAAAAAGTATGACGGCCTATGGCCGAAGTGGTATAAGTAGTCCTTTAGGTAGATGGGTAGTGGAAATCCACTCTCTTAATCGACGCGGTTTGGACATTCATTTACACCTTCCTTCTCAACTCCTTTGTTTTGATATTGAAATTAGAAAATGGGTTGGTTCGATTTTGCAAAGAGGCCAAGTTTCCATACGGGTTACATTACAATCGGAAGGGATGGGGCCTTGTTTATCAGAAAAATATTATGACGAACTCAAAAATCTTAAGTCGACGTGGGAAGGTTTTGCTACTAAATTAGGATATGACAGTACTCAAGTCACGATTCCTTTTTTAGCATCGCAGATGCAGCTTGTTTTTGCGGAGCAGCCAACCTTTGATACAGAAAATGTTCTCACGCACCTAAATAAAGCCATTCACAGCGCATTAGAAGACCTGATGCAAATGAAACTCGAAGAAGGAAAAGCTCTAGCAAAAGATATTTCTTCTAGGTTACAAGTTTTAGAGAAGAATGTTACTCAGATTATGCAAAATTCCTTAGTGGCTGTTTCTAAATACAAGGAAAGACTGCAAGAAAAATTACAAGAATTCTCTGGGATTCTAGATCATGACGAACGAATTTTACGAGAAGTTGCAATCTTAGCTGAAAAATTAGACGTTTCCGAAGAACTTACAAGACTCTCTTCTCATCTCAAGCAATGCAACGGCTATTTAGAGTCGAATGACTTGAGTGTAGGACGTACATTAGATTTTCTAGCGCAAGAAATGCATCGAGAAGTAAATACAATAGCTGCAAAATGTGCTGATAAAGAGACATCGGCTTTGATTGTTTTGATGAAGGCTGAAGTAGAAAAAATCCGAGAGCAAATACAAAATATTGAATAGCTATGAATGAAAAACTTGTTGGCAAATTAGCAAAAGGTTTGATTTTTGTTCTCAGCGCTCCAGCAGGAACGGGGAAAACTACCTTGGTTAAGATGCTTCAAAAAGAATTTTCCTGTGTGGCAAGCAACATATCTTATACAACCAGAAGTCCTAGAGTTGGAGAAGTAGACGGTGTGGACTATCATTTTATC
>DAIEPN010000211.1 GCA_027348355.1 Chlamydiota bacterium
TGGTTAGAAGGAAATACCCCCATTCCTGAAAAAGCAGCCCAAGTACTCGGTTTAGAAGAGGCGTTACAGTGCCAACATGAAGCTGCGCAAATCTTAAAACAAAGACGCCATTCATTAGGTGCACTGACACTCGAATCTCCGGAAGCGGAAGCCAAAATCATAGAAAATGCAGAAGTTATTTTAGAACTTCCCCAGCACAACTTCGCAAGTCAATTGATAGAACATTTTATGATCGCCGCAAACGGAGTGATGGCAAATACGTTAAAACAAGCCAAAATACCAAGCTTGCGCATAGTAATCCGTATCCCTAAAAGATGGGATCGCATAGTAGAGGTTGCTTCCTCTCTTAAAGAAACCTTACCAGAAGAACCTAATTCTAAAGCTTTGGAAAACTTTTTAGTAAAACGAAAAAAGGCAGATCCTGAATCATTCCCCGATCTATCGCTTACTGTGATTAAATTGCTCGGCAGGGGAGAATATATTGTTGAAACCCCCGGGGATGCTCCGATAGGGCATTTTGGACTTGCTCTTCCACAATACGCACACACTACCGCCCCAAATAGACGATTTCCCGATCTGATTGCGCAGCGCCAATATAAGGCGTGCCTAAAAGGAAACCCTAGCCCGTATTCTTTGCAAGAGCTGCAAATGCTAGCAGATCATTGCACAAAGCAAGAAGACGCGTCTATAAAAGTGGAAAGACATATGAACAAGTCGGCAGCAGCTCTCCTTCTTTCTTCTCATATTGGGACCGTATATCATGGGATTATTACCGGAGCTGGACCTAAAGGAACCTGGGTTCGTGTGTTTGACCCACCTGTAGAGGGTAAAATCATTCACGGATTTGAAAACTTAGATGTAGGAGATAAGGTTTTTGTTATGCTTGAAAATGTTAGCGTGCCAAGAGGCTACATTAATTTCGTCAAAGTAAAAAAATAACTTACATGCAAGATGGAGCTTCTTCTAATCTTTTTATAACTAGTCTTGCTTCTTCTTCATCAATCAAAACAAATTGATTCAGTTCCGGTTCATAACAATACACATCTGCGTGGGCAATATCAAACCACCAACCATGAACACGAAGTTCCTTTTTTTCCATGCGTTCGCGAATAAATGGATAACTTTTGATATGCTCCATCTGCTGGAGAACATTGGCTTGAGAGATTTGATTATGTTCTGAAAGGGAGGGATTGATAACAACCCCGCTTCTTACTTTATTTAGCGACTCTTCCCCATGTTTTAGCCAAGCGCCAAGATGTGGACAGCACTTGGAGTCAAAGCCATGGCAAAGAGCTTGCATAGCGCCGCATTCAGAATGTCCACACACAATAATGTCCGAGATATTAAGAGAAAATATAGAGAATTCAATCACTGCAGAGGCGCTGTTATCCTGACAAGTTGCTGAATAAGGAGGAACTAGGTTGCCGATATTTCGCAAAACGAATACATCTCCTGGGTTTGTTGAAGCAAATAGATTTGGAACCACGCGGCTGTCGGAGCATGCAATAAAAAGAGAATCGGGTTTTTGCCCAAGAGCTAGTTTTGCAAAAAGATTTCTACTCTCCTCAGTAAGACTTTTTCTAAAGTCAGCTATACCTTGAATCAATTTTTTCATATTGTCTCTACATTTTCCTTACGTTTTCTATTATTATTGGCTCTTGGCTTTGGCATTCACCTAGGGCGCATTTATTTCTACTGCAACTTCTCCCTCTTCAACATAAGAGGGAATAGGAAATGGAATTATTTTTTCCGGGTTAGATAGTTCAGAAAAGACTGGTACCTGTATCTGCTTAGTTGCTAAAAAATTTTTAATTTGCGGCAACAAGGCTGTTACTTTTTCTCGACCATGCGCATATATTTCTTCATTCATGTGGTCACTAAACAACCCTACATCTTGAAATTCCATTTTTATAACTACATCTGCATCAGAAAGCGATTTCTCAACGAGCTTTTGGCAAGTAATTTCCATTCCCCGCTTAGCAACACCAAAAAGATGATGGGGCTTGGGCGTCGGCAGCTTTTCACTAACATCAATTGCGATAATGACATCTGCACCATATTTCTTAGCAATTTCAACAGGGACTGGATTTGCAGCACCGCCGTCAATTAAGTATCTCCCATATAAAAGAACTGGTTTAAATACCCCAGGAAAGGAGCAAGAAGCTCTGACTGCAGGAGGGATTGCATCATGAGAAAGTTCAATGAGATCCCCTGTAAAAAGATCTGTCGCGGCTACAATCAGAGGAATTTTTAGATCACTAAATGTTTTAGACCGAAGGTTCTTTTCCATGAATTTCTCAAGAGATTTTCCTTGAACCAAACCAAATCGTGCAAAAAAGTTTATATCAAGTAAATCTGATCTTCTAAGGCTGAACAATTTCTCTTCCATTCCTTTTAAATCTGGATCATCAGCATATAAAGCACCAATAATAGCTCCAGCACTACACCCAACGATAAGGTCGGGCCTTATACCTGCCGCTTCGAGTTCACGAATTGCACCTAGATGTGCTAGACCTTTCGAGCCTCCTCCCCCTAAAACGAGAGCGATTCGGATTGGTCCATCTTTCTCAAATACGGGAATTTCAGTTTGCGCTGTTGGAGGAAGGTACATTGATGTACACCCGGAGATCAGCAGAAAAAGGGGGACAAAAAGAAAAAAAATCTTTCGCATAGGTAACACTTGCTATAAAGTTAAATTTTTAGATCAATTCTCAGAAAATCGGATTTGATTCACAAGATTATAGTAATTTATGTATTAAAAAGCAATTCAAGATCAATGGATTGAGTTATTAAAAATACAGAAGATAAATGGGGAATTATTTACTTAGAATTAGAGGGTTATCTATTTAACTACACTCTTTGATCACCCTAAGTGAAGAGGATAATCTAAATGTTTTAGGTGTCATGGGAAATGGTTTGATCTTG
>DAIEPN010000218.1 GCA_027348355.1 Chlamydiota bacterium
GTTGGTGGGGCCTGCTATCTAGGATACTTAGGATGCAAGCTTCTTTTTTCCAAGAAAAGTCATTCCGAGGTTTATACCCCTCCTCTTCACAAAGCTTTTTTTTCAGGCTTTTTGACGAATCTTTTAAACCCAAAAGCCACTTTATTTGTATTGAGCGTGTTTACGCAGTTTGTCAATCCCTCGACGCCCTTATTTATTCAATTCATTTACGGTTTTGTAATTGCAGGAGTAGGATTCGCATGGTTTGCTAATTTAGCATACATTATCACCCATAGAGCACTTCGAAATCATTTTATAAAATTTCAGACGATCTTAATGAAGGTGATGGGCTTTGTTCTTTTAGCTCTTGGGATTTCTGTTCTTTTTACTCTATAAAATAATCAAGACTAACTAAAGGCAGGGAAATAAGCCCTGCTTCTTTTCAAAACAGGTTACTTTCTACGCTTAGATAAAAGAGAATAGATCTCTTCCATAGCGTCTAACATGTGGGTCATAGTAAATTTAGTCTCAACAAGCATTTTCGCTTTTCTTCCCATTTCTTCTCGTAAAGAAGGATTATTTTTCAATTTTAGCACACAATCCGCAACTTCTTTAGGAGAAAAAGGTGGAACCACGTACCCGGTCACACCATCAATGCACACTTCGGGAAGCCCTCCAACGGAGGTAGTAATAAGAGCCCTTTCTAAATAAGCTGCCTGCAAGCTTGCTTGAGAAATCCCTTCATGCGCCGTACTCAGTAGCGCAAATGTATCAAGAGATCGAATTGCAATCTGAGGGGAGGGCAAGTGTCCCGTAAAAATCACTTGAGAGGTCAATTTCAACTCTTCCACAATCGGCTTATACTCATCTAAATACCCTCCTCCAACAATGATCCATTTCAAGTTGGGAGTAGATCGCAAAAGGTTAGCAGCTTCAATAAAATCTTTAATTCCCTTCCAAGATCTTACTACACAAACAGTACCAATTAGAAAATCATCTTTGGTAATTCCCCATTGAGAACGAAAACTTTCTACTTCCCTAAGCGGAACTTGTAAAGCAAGTGGATCTACGCCCGTAGCAATACAAGCGCATCTGCTTTTAGAAATTTTAGCTTGCGATACGATCATAGGAATGATGCCTGATGAGGTCGTTACAACAAAATCAGCCAAGAAGCGATATAATAAGATACTATTAAACCCTTTGCGAATGGGGGTTGATAGATGTCTTGTACGGATAATTTTCCTTCTCTTGAATTTTGCTGCAAATCCTGCAAGCCATGCATCACTAGAAGAATGGGTATTTACAATATCAACCTTGTGTTTTCCGATGATGGACATGATCTCCGGAATCGTGCGAAACCATAAAATCTTTTTAAAAGGCATCTCGTAAACAATAAAACCTTTTTCTCTTGCCTTCTCAGCAAGTTTACCACCACCTACAACGGCAAAGATCACCTCGTGGCCTCGCTCTCGCATTCCTTCTGCTTCTTTTAAAATACGAATTTCCTGCCCGCCCCAACCATTGGATCCCTCTGTGTGCAATATGCGCATAAGTCCTATACTTGTTGAAAATTTATGATAATTTTTCGATACCCAGCAGAAAAAGGCAATTCTTTTGCTTTTTCCCACTCTACCCATTCAAAGCCAGGAATGGAAAGTTTTTCTTCGGCCTCCAAAAGTGAAGGAAACAAATGAGCACTATATTTGGTAAATCCGTGCGTTACTTTCTCTAGTTTCTTTTGAAGTCGTACTTTCAAGGAGAAATTTTGGAAAATATCTTCTACAAGACGTTTTGAGGTATAACCTTGATTTTCCCGTTCAAAATAGGGGAAGTAATACAAATCCGCCATTATTTTTCCTGAAGGTTCTTTTGCAATAAGAACTTCATTTTTCCATTTGATCACAGCTACTTGCCTAAAAAGAATGATCGTCTCTTGTTTTGTATTTTTTTTAGGAAGTTCTTCAGCTTTTCCGCGCAAGAGAGACACACAGTTTTCTCGCAAAGGGCAGACCTGGCAACGAGGCTTTTTTGTACATATCTTCGCTCCAAGCTCGATGAGGGCCTCCATAATAACCCAAGGCTCAAAATCAGGGAGAAGTCCCTCTACAAGATCTTTAATAGTTTTCTGAGTGCTTTTCTTAGTGATCTCCTCTTCAATCAAAAAATACCTAGTAAGTACGCGATATACATTTCCATCAACTGCAGCTGCTTTTTTATGAAAGGCAAAACTACGCAAGGCCCCAATTGTATATGGACCAAATCCCTTCAGCTTTTCTAGTTCCTTCTCATCTTCAGGTAGGTTTCCCTCGTAAGAAGAAAGAATTTTTTTCGCTGTTTCGTGTAAATTTCTAGCCCTTGAATAATACCCAAGCCCTTCCCAAACTTTAATGATCTTTTCGATCGGCGCCTCGGCTAAGCTCTTCAGATCAGGGAACTGTTTCATCCAAAGGTCGTAATAGCGAAGGACAACAGCTACCCTAGTTTGCTGCAGCATAGTCTCAGAAATCCATACCTCATAAGGGGTGGGGCTCTCCCGCCAAGGCAAATCCCTTCTCTCTTGTAAAAACCAAGTCCTAAGCTGTGATAAAGGAAAACTCACGTCATTTTTCCCAGGTATATTTTTCCTAGAGGAAAATTTTACCTCCCCAAATCAAAAAAACAAACAATTTTATATTAAGGCTTTAGCATCTGGCACGATTTTTGCAGCTAAGGAGGTGAGAAACTTCTCAACCATTATCGAGGAGACTATGGCAATTAAAAAAAAGAGCTTTGAAAATCTATGGCAAGAAATCCACGATCAACTGCAAATTTCTATGAAAAAGGAAATTTTGACAATGAGAGAACTTTTGGCAAATATGCATCAAGAAGAGATCTCGCTCCTTGGGAACGATATAAAATCTTTGGAGCAAATTTTACACGAAAGGTCCGAACTTATCCAACGTCTTGGAAATCTTCGTTCCATCAGAATCACCGTGACCAATAAACTCTCTAAACTTGCCTCTACAGAAGATACCATTGCAACTTTTGATGAAATCTTCTCCTCTTCAGAGACATTAGATTGTGAAATGTTGCTGCTTAGAGATCAAATTTTAGCCTTAACAGATAAAATGAACTCTCAGCTTAAGCAAAACCAAAACCTTTCCACAAGAGTACAAAATCATTCCATGCACGAACCTACGCGGTTACCAGAAATGACCGCTAAGCCTCGGAAAAATGCCATAATCACGTATCCGGAGAACATCAGCGAAGTTGATCCTAGATCGTAATAAAAAAAACGCTATACTTCGAAAAAATTGAATGAGTAGAAACAATGAAGTATACCCTACCCAAAGCGGCCTGTCTGCTTTATGGTCAAGAGACCCACCACCTTGACCATCTAGCTGTGCTTAGTATCCTCTTGGGAGTTCCTCTTATCGTAACAGAAGAAAATATAGAGAATCATGCCAAGCTATGCTATCCGGGGATCCATGTCATACACTCCAACTACGTATATGTGGCTTTAGATACAGTAAAAAACTATGATGTGATTTTTACTTGTCTTCCAAGAGATCTTTTTGATGATATCTTCTTCCTTTCTGAGCAGCTGCATCAAAAAACCCTTCATACAATTTGGTGCCCCCATGGAAATTCTGATAAAGGGAAAAACTCCTTTTTTATGGAGGCTCTGCAAAAAGAGAAGTTGGCGTTAGTGTACGGAAAAAGGATGGTCGATTTTTTTAAAGAAAAAAATGTCTTTTCTCAACTTGAATCCTATGTGGAAATAGGAAATTATCGATATGATTTTTATCAAAAAGAGAAGAGTTTCTACCAAGGCCTGGTTCAAAGACAAATCAAAGATAAGCTCGTAAGTGGAAAAAAGACCATATTGTACGCACCTACTTGGAAGGATCGAGAAAATTCCAGTTCATTTTTTGATGCCTGCTCAGATCTTATAGAGAAACTGCCTTCTTCCTATAATTTGCTTATCAAGCTCCACCCTAATCTCGTTTTACAAGAAAAGGAAACGACATGTTCTATAATCGAGAAATACGAAGGAAGACAAAACGTCCTTTTTCTCCAAGATTTTCCTCCTATTTACCCTCTTTTGGACATGACCGATATTTACTTAGGGGATATGTCATCCATAGGGTACGATTTCTTAGCCTTTTCTAGGCCTATGTATTTTCTCAATCAAAACGAAAGAAATGAGCAAACAGACTCCGGCCTATACCTCTATCAATGCGGCGTGCCCATACTTCCAAAAAAATATCAAAACATTTATGAGATCATAGAAAAATCACTGCCTCACGATGGAAATTTTTCTAGAATTCGAAAACAAATCTATGAAGAAACTTTTTGCAAAACCAAGACTTGGGGTAGCATAAAGAGCGAAATTACCCACATGTACCAAAGTATTTCTGTTCAAGCCTCCTTAATGTAAAACAGGTTTACATGAAAACATTAGGTCAAAATGCGATCTCCTTACTAACAGGTCCTCACACTCATTTGGACCACTTGGGTATTTTTTCACATCTGGTTGGTATTCCAGTTATTGTCACCGAGGCAGAAACTTTAGCACTTGCCAAGATTTACTATCCTCAAATCGACGTGTCTTATAAAGATTTTTTAGAGCTTTCTTCCAAGTACCTAGTCGATAATTTCTCACTTATAGTCCATTCCGGAAGGAAGATGACAGGATATTTTACGAATATGATTTCTACCTTTCACGAAAAGCACCCTCGATTTGCATATTGCCCGCATGGGAATTCCGACAAAGAATATACCCTGAAGCCGGAAGATCACCCTACTCAAGATATCGTCTTTGTCTATGGGAACCATATGCTAGATCTTTTAAAAGAAAATGGAGCCATTCAAAAAATAAATAAAACGATGTTTTTAGGAAATTATCGCTATACTTATTACAAAGAGCATCAAACCTTTTATGACAACTTAGTAGAAAAGAAGATCTATAAAAAACTTAGTAAAGGAAAAAGGAACCTCCTTTATGCGCCTACTTTTACTACAACGGAATATACTTCATCCTATTTTGAAAAATGCGCCCTTTTGATAGAGCAAAAACCGCATGACTGGAATCTTATCATCAAACCCCATCCTCTTTTAGAAATAAACGATCCTGCAAAAACCTGGCATCTACTTCTTAAATATGAAGATCGCGAAGATATTATTTTTCTTACAGACTTCCCACCCATTTATCCTCTTCTTCAAAAGTGCGATGCCTTTATCGGTGATTTTTCTTCTGTAGGCTATGATTTTCTCACGTTTGATAAACCAATGTTCTTCTTTGCTCCTAAAGAACCTATATTTTCTTCTAGAGGACTATTTTTACATCAATGCGGCATGCAAATCCCTGAAGAAAATCTTTCAAATATGTATGGATACATAGAAAAGGAGTTTGAAAAGAACAGTAAAAGATACTCACCTCCACGAAAGAAAGTCTATGAGTACACTTTCGAAAAAGATGTTTGCTATGCAAAAATCAGAGAAAATCTTCTATCTAATTAGCTTCATACGAAGTAGGGGGAAGAACAAAAGCATGATGAAGCTCGCGCAAATTCCCAGCGGTTGCAATCGCTTCAATCTCATAGGTACATCCACCTTCTCGCAAATTTCCTATTGAAGTCACAGTGGCTACACGATAGCCAGCAGGAAATACTCCATCTAAGCCTGTGGTGACAAGTAAATCTCCAACTTGCAAGATCGGAAGGGCATCCGTTGAAGAAGATCCTAAAACTGCTCCGCTTCGCAGGTCTCTAGCAGGCCCTTCTTGATCACTAAAGTCATAATTAAATCCAGTTCCTCGCAACATATTGTTATGACAGCGCCATAAAGGGGTGCTAGTGCCATATAACTCGCCTTTTGCAAGGTAGCGGTCCTTTTGACTAGAAGAGAGCTTTTCTTTAATAAAATGAAGCCCCTGAAATAATTGTTTTTCCCTCTCTACCGAATCAAATAGGTCTCCTCTTTTCTTTAAATGCGTAAAAAGTGTTTCGACATTTTCTAACAAAGCCAAGTTCTGCTCCGATCCTCTAACCGCCCTTACGCTCGGTACAAGGCCTGAATCAGTAATTAATCTAACCCTACACTTCCTTTCGGCTACAAATTCAACAACACCTACAATCGAATCCCCAACTACCACGGGGCTATTCTTAGCTACGACTGTCTTTCCAAGTAGTTCATTGTCTTTTTCTCCTACATTCAGCCAAAAAGAGCTGCTCCAAGAAGAGGGGTCTCGAAAGATCACCTTAGCGGGAAGAGCTTGCATCTGAAGTTCAAGACGGTTGGCGAGCTCATCGTTTCTTCTTTGAAAAAATTCTTTCCAGAAATGATCATCTTCTCGAGCGGAGGTAATTTTACTAAACTTATCGATTTGTTCTTGGAGTCGATCCTCAAACATAATCCACTCACGAATACTCTCGACTTGACTCTGCAACATCTGATTTTCTAAACGCAATCTTTGAATCTCTCTAGATTCAGCTTGGAGAGAAGATGCAGTTTGAATTGGAGCCACTGCCAAAAAACTCTTCAATCCGCTCATCATTTTCCAACTAGGTGCCACGCAGCTAATTGCAACAAATCGCATTTTATCTGCAGTATCTCTAGGAATACTCATAACTACAAAGAAAGCAATTACAAGCAAAAAAAGGGGTTTATAATTAGCTCTGCGCATCTTTAATCTCTTTTGCTAATAGGGCAACTACTTTTTCAAAATTATTCTGATTAAATCCTGTAAGATTAATCCTTCCATCATTTGTCATGTATATGCCATGCTTTTCGATCAACCGATCCACTTGCTTTTTACTGAGTTCAGTATAACAGAACATTCCTCTCCGATCTTTTAAAAAAGTAAAATCAAGTTGAGATTTTTCCGAAAGGGCAACTAGAAATTTGTCTCGTAATATGAAAATCCTCTTTCTCATTTGCATGATTTCTTTTTCCCAAAGATCTTTTAAAATAGGCTGACGTAAAATTTCGAGAACAATACTCATTCCATGGGAAGGTGGATTTGAGT
>DAIEPN010000239.1 GCA_027348355.1 Chlamydiota bacterium
TATGTCTACTCAGGGAAGTGCTTTACGTTGGTCTTATGAACATCGCATTCACCATGCTTTCGTCGATAAAGACAACGACCCCTATTGTATAAAAAAGGGATTTTGGTATGCCCACCTTTTTTGGCTTTTCTTCAAAGGCAATGAAATAGAAAAAAAAGTCGTTGCAGATCTATATCGCAATAAGCTTGTAATGTTCCAACACAAGCATTATGCCCTTTTGATGGTTATCACAAACCTAATTCCTGCTGTACTTATTGGATATTTCTATAACGATTACTTGAGCTCTTTCCTATTTGCTTGGGGAGTTCGTCTCTTTTTCTCTCACCATTTTACATGGTTTATCAATTCACTAGCTCACTACTGGGGAACTCAGTCTTTCTCACAAGAGCATACAGCTGTTGATAATTACATCATTTCTTTGGTCACATGGGGAGAAGGATACCATAATTACCACCATACCTTTGCAAATGACTATAGAAATGGGATCAAATGGTACCACTTCGATCCAACCAAATGGCTTATCTGGGGATTGCATAAATTAGGGCTCGCTCACAATTTGCGAAGAATGAGTTCAGATAGAATCGCAAGACAAATGATTTTGGAAAGAAAAAATGAGCTTTTGGAAAAAATGAACCTTTGCTTTCAATCTCATAAACATTCCTTAGAAGAACAAATCAATAAAGTGGCTGACCACCTTATTGAAAAACTTTCTGAATTCCAAAAGCTGATTGAGCAAAAGAAGTCCTTAAAGAAAGGACTTTCTAAATCTGAGACATTTTACGATGAGACCAAGAAAAAGATCGATGATATGAAAAGCGATCTTAAAACTGCTTGGAAAGATTGGAAGACGCTCTCAAAAACGATTTTAGAAACAAAAACTCTAAAAACTACTTCGTAAAGCAAAAATTTAGATCCGCTTAGCATCTTTTTTTGTAAGCGGATCTACATTTACTTCTCTTTACTTCACCAAATCCTTAGATGTGATGATTATGAGCTTTCACTTCTAACTTTCGGAGATTTAAAGAGAAATAGAACAGAAAGAAACAGTCAATGCCCTTCTGTCTCTAAAAATGGAACCTAGCCCAATCTTATTAGTTTTCTCATTATAAATTAATGTCTTTTATTAATTTATTATAAAAATTTTACATGTCATTACATGAAATGGAGAAATAAATTTAATATAAAAAATACAGAAATTTAAATTAAAGGAGTGTTTGTGTTGTCGTTTTCTTGGATAAATTCTAGTTTATCCTTTTTATCTTCGCGTTGGTTTTATGACCCATCTTCTTCATCGTCTCTCTCAATTCAAAATTCTAATTCAACTCAAATTGCTTTGCAAAATTGTATTACTCGAATCAAGTTAGCCATTCAACAGGTTAAATTAGAGTTGCTAAATGAACAAGTAAGCAAGCTCAATTGTCCTATTGCAGTAGATTTCCCTAAAAATCCAGTAGTGACAAATTGCGGACACATTTTCGACCGAGCTAACATCCAACAATGGAAAGATCTTGGCAAACCTTGTGCTTTATGTAGAAGACGGCTAACTCAATTTACACCTGTCCCGAGTCTTAAAGGATTTATCGAAGATCTGCTCCCAGACCCCGTTGTTACTTGCTCTAATTTTACAAGTTTGAACAAACCGCTGGCAACTCAATGTTTTAAAATGGCCAAAAATCGAATCGATGAGAACGATTATGAAGGAGGTTTAGGATTTTTAACCCAAGCGCTGAGGTATACGAACTTATCAGATGATTATGCCATTATTCCTGAGATTTATAATCAATTGGGATCTCCTGAAAAAGCTCTGCTTAGCCGCCTCTTTTTAAGTTTATACCAACTTCAAGAAGGAAAAATCCAAGAGGCCATTGAAACATTAAAACTTTGCGACTCAAAAGATGTAAACCTAAATCCTATAGTTGTAGTGCTTACACTCGAATCTTGCCAATCTTCTGAAGCTGTCGAACTTGCAATGTTTGCCGCCTTGAATCAAACAAAAGAAAACGATAGGATTTTTATTTATAAAGAAATTATCGCATGTGCACCTAAGACATTTGAAGCATACAAACAGTTAATCCCCCTTACTAAAGATCGAGAAGAACAGAAAACCCTCCTTTTACAAGCTGCCGATTTGGCCCATAACGCTCAACAGTTTGATTTAGAGGCAGATTTTCGCCACAAAGCAGAAGCTTCTTCTTTTGTAGCTAGCGTTATCTCTAAAGAAGAGTGGGCAAATGCGCAAGCAATCTGCCTGCCACCTTATCCCCAAGAACTTAAAGATTTTCTCGATGCAGAGTGTACTATTTGGCCTGGAAAAAAAAGATCGGAAACACATATTGTCGTGCCTTTATTTCCTGAAGTTACCTTCAATGAGAATGAACCTCCCATTCCCTTAACATTGGAATCTCTTGATCAGCTTGATAAAAGTAGCGGTGGGCCGGGATATAGATTTTTTATGAATCAAATTCCTAAAGATATTCCTGCAGAAAAAAAATTTCACTACGCAGTCATGACATGTGATGTGATTCCCGAAACAAGATACAAGCCCTATGATGAGCAATTGGATCAATTACCTACAGGGTACAAAGTGCCTGGGGCTTTTGATGTTGCAAGAGCACTTCTTTGGGAAAATCGACGTTCGGGAAAACGTTGTTTGAACGAAAATCCATGGACTTTTACACGTTGTAAAGAAGTCGTTTTAGGAAATCGCTTGAATGTAGGAGGGTTCGAATCATCAGGCTTGCGTGTTGACTACGACTTCTATTACGACTTCGTCCATGAATGTATCGGCATCGCGGGCTGGCGAGACTTTTAAGGTCCTAGGTTATCGAATAATTGGATCTTGTAATCAGAGTCACTGTCACAAAAAGGACAGGACTCTGCAAAAGGGCAAGGCAAGTAAAAGCATAGCTTTTACTTGGATTTATTTGCATAATAAGGTTTTTTTGGACGAAAATCCTTATATTTACCACCACCTTTTCTTGCAAAATCCCGGAAAGGCTTTCTGGCAGAAGGCCCACTTGGTTTATTTCCTACAAACGCTCCAATCTGGTCTGGCCCAGAAAAAGTTTGTCTCTCTAAGAGAATTGAAATAAGCTGTAGGGAAAGATCTTCAAAGTTGAACCTCTCTTGTAACATATCTAAGAGGGTTGTGGAATCTTCATGAATCCCCTGCTCGATGATCTGCTCAAGAAGTCTATCAAAGTATTTTTTCTTCACTTGCTCAAGATTCGGTACAGTAAATCTTTGCAAGTTTCCGCCTGAACTTTTTCTGATTCGTTCTAATGCATATTGCTCTCTAGGAGTAACAAGTGTAATGGCAATTCCTTTTTGCCCTGCTCTCCCTGTTCTTCCGATACGGTGAACATAACTTTCCGGATCAAATGGGAAATGATAATTAAAAACGTGAGATACATCAGGAATGCTAAGACCTCTAGCTGCAACATCTGTTGCAACAAGCGTGTTGATTTTTCCAGATCGGAAACTATTAGTTACTTCCGTTCTTTGGTTTTGTTCCAAGTCGCCATGGAGAACCTTTGCTTTGTATCCTTTAGAGATCAAAATTGTTCCCAGTTCATCCGCATCTTTCTTTGTCTTACAAAAAATGATTGATTTTGTAGGGTTTTCTGCATCGAAAAGACGAAAAAGCGCATGGGATCTTTCTTTCTCTTCAATAAGATAGTAGCGCTGCTCAATATCCTTGTTTGTCTTTTCTTCATTCGCTGTAACGCTTACAAACTTAGGTTCGCGTAAAATTTCCATACTTAGTTTTTTGATTTCGTTTGGCATTGTTGCAGAGAAAAGGAGTGTCTGTCGATCTTTAGACAAAAAAGTGAATATTTTCTTAATATCATCAAGAAAGCCCATATCAAGCATTTCGTCAGCTTCATCAAGAACTACGATAGAAGGATTAAAATCAGGGATTCTTTTCGATTGAAGTAGATCTAGAAGGCGCCCGGGTGTAGCAACAACTACAGATACGCCTCGTTGAATCGTCTCAATTTGTCTTGAAGTGGAGCTCCCTCCAAAAACCGTTGTTGTTCTAACTCCAGCGTAACTGCCAAGTCTACGGATTTCTTCACTGACTTGAGCTGCAAGTTCTCTAGTTGGAGTGATAACCAAAAGTTCTACTCGTCCTGTATTTTTCATCAGGTGCATGGCCGGAAGGCCGAAAGCTGCTGTCTTACCTGTTCCGGTATGGGCTTGAGCTACTACGTCTTGCCCGTTTAGAATAATAGGGATGACGATTTGTTGAATTGGGCTAGGAGTTTTAAAACCAGCCTGTTGCAGGCCTTTAAAAAGGCTGTCTTTTAAACCAAAAGCTTCAAAAGAATTTTTATCCATTGTTATGACCTAAAGTATAATGGGTAAGGTAAAAGAGAAGCTAATTGATGTTATGCAAACAGGAACGTTGGCTTTAGAAAGATCAATCCGTCTCTTAGAAATCTGTTTAAGAATAACACAGATTAGAGATTAAACAAAATAAAATATTTTGTAATAGTTTGATTTTAAATGAGTTTTAAAAAAATCTCTCATTTATTTAGGTTTTTCAGTATATAGTGTGCTGTATAGCGCATTGTAGATCATAAGAAAAATTTTTCTATTTAGTTCATAGAGAAAAATAAAAAAATTGTTTCCATCTCCTGTTTTGAAAGCCCCCCGTGCATAGCATAAAAATGCTGCGCAAAGCGATTTTTTTCATGCCACCAGATTGAGTTATGATCCTTTGGTAATAGAACGAGATTTCCCAATCTCTCTAGAAGTCTCAAGGAAGGCGTGACTCCAAAAACACTATTATCCAAAAGCTCTTTCGTCTCGCAAACAATCGCCTTATCTCCTAGAAATTCTTGTAATTCAGATTTGGCCTTAGTTAGCAGCTCTGGTTGAACATGAAGAAAGAAATCACGGGAAGATCCTGCTGGCGCTAAAAGCTTGCCTTGACGATTTTTTTGGATAAACTCTTTACATTTAGGGAATTCTTCATTTAGGTAAACAGTGGTTTTCGGATCAATGTCTATCATGCCGTGGTCGGCAGTAAGAAGATAGGCGGTTTTTCTTTGCAGCTTGTTTTGAATTCGCAATACCCAAGATTCTAAATGCGTAAAAACATAGTTAATAGAATTTTGAAATTCCGAGGAATAGGTCCCATTTCTGTGACCTGCGGAGTCAATATCTTCTATATAAATATAAAAATATCTCTTTTTTGATGAAGGCTCAAGTAACAAGTTAGAAAGCTTTTGCAAAGCGTCCTCTAAATTGCGAAATGAGATCGATTTAGCTCCCCGAAGAAGTGTTTTAGAATAAATCGAATCGACGATATGCTCATCCTCTAAAACATAGCTTTCAACCCCTTGCTTTTCTAAATCCTCATAAAACGTAGCAAAGGGATAAATTTCTTCAGGAGGAATTCCCGTCTTTTCAATGGATCCAGAATTTTTATCTCCTGCAAAAGAAAAAAGGAAAGGGACTATGACATCATCCAGTTTTGGATCATAGTAAAACCATTCATATATCCCTGTCTCACTAACTGGGAGCCCTGTGTTCATCGTTGTTACATGGCAAGCTGTCGTCGAAGGAAACTGGGACGTGATCTTGCTTACAATTCCCTTTTCAATGATACGTTGCAAAAAGGGTTGACTCTCTTGATTTTTTTCAAGAAATACCCAACCAAATCCATCGATAAAAAAAAGGATTACATCGTCATAAACCTCGTTCTTTTTTATACAATCCCCTGGAAGGGGGTTTAAGCTCTTGATACCTAAAAGCTTTTTTATCGTATCTGGAATTTTTGAAAAGCAATAAGACTCATATAAAGGCTTTCGAAGTGTTTCTCGAAAAGTTGAGCGGTTTACTGCGTCAATGGAGAAATTATTTAACATACAAGTTACGCCCTTACGAATTTACGTGCTAAAAACTGCTATCAAAACATAAAATTCTATAAAACTTAAGTAAAAATCATTTTTCTACAAAAAACCACCTTATGCAAACAAAATCAAAGAAACTCACTCGGACAATCACTGTCTTCATGCTAGCTATGATTAACGTAGCAGCTGTTGGAAATATTAGAAACTGGCCTCTTACTGCTGAATATGGATTTTCTTCACTATTCTTTTTTATACTCGCAGCGCTCATTTTTTTTATCCCTGTTGCACTTGTATCTGCAGAGCTTGCGACAGGCTGGCCACAAAAGGGTGGTGTCTTTGTTTGGGTGAAAGAAGCATTCGGACATAAAATGGGCTTTTTGGCGATTTGGCTGCTCTGGTTAGAAAACGTGTTTTACTACCCTCTAGTTTTATCCTTTATTGCGGCCACAACAGCATATATTTTCAATCCTGCTTGGGCCCACAATCCACTTTATACAATTGGGATTATTCTGTTCTTCTTCTGGGCTGCAACGATTGCGAATTTATTTGGCATGAAGATTTCAGGATGGATCAGTACAATTGGGGCTGTGGTAGGGACTTTCATACCAGGTGTTTTTATTATTGTTCTTGGCCTTATGTGGTATTTCAAAGGAAACCCTTTGCAAATCAATCTATCTTGGGAAAGTTTAATCCCGGAAATGAATAGTTTCACTCAGCTTGCAATCTTCTCGGGAATTTTACTATCTCTAGCAGGAATTGAAATGTCTGCTGTGCATGCAGCAGAAGTAAAAGATCCACAAAAAAATTACCCTAGAGCGATCCTTTTATCAGCCTTCCTGATTTTAGGTCTTTCTATTATAGGAGTTCTCGCTATCGCAATTGTCATCCCAAAAAGTGAAATTAGTTTGATCGCAGGATCTCTCCAAGCCTTTTCTTATTTCCTCAATGCATATGGTCTCAATTGGCTTCTTCCCGCGATGGCGATATTGATCGCGATTGGATCTTTAGGTGGTCTTAGCACTTGGATTATCGGTCCTAGTAAAGGTCTTCTAGCAGCTGCCCAATCCGGAGACCTTCCCCCTTACTTTAGAAGAATTACAAAAAGCGGGATGCCAAAAACCCTTCTGATCACACAAGCTTCGATCGTTTCCCTATTATCCCTCCTATTTGTATTTATGCCTACCCTAAGTAGTGCTTATTGGATTTTGACAGTCTTAGCAGCCCAGCTTTACCTAGTCATGTACATCATGCTTTTTGCTGCAGGGATCAAACTTCGCTACAAAAGACCTGGTGTGGAAAGAGCTTATAAACTTCCTGGAAAATATGTTGGGATGTGGGTCACGGCTGGAATTGGAATATTAGGCGGGATATTTATGCTTGTTGTTGGATTTTTTCCACCAAGTGAAACAATTAGTAACAACGTATGGGGTTATTTTTGCACATTATTCTTAGGTATGGTGATTTGTTGTGCAGCACCCTTTATCATCGAACATTTTAAAAAAGCCTCTTGGAACACCCTACTCGATCATGAAAAATAAAATCGATTCTTCCTGGGAAAATTCCTCTAAGTGGTATGACGATATCGTCGGAAAAGGCGGGCACTTCTATCACCAAGAGATTATCCTGCCCAACTTACAAAAAATCTTGGAACTGAAAAATAAACCAAATGCCAGAATATTAGACGTTGCTTGTGGACAGGGTATTTTTTCTAGGGATGTCCCTCAGAATTTGGAATACGTAGGAATCGATATCTCCCCTACCTTGATCAAACTTGCTAAAGAGTATAATGCAAAAAATCCTAGACGCACCTTCTTTGTTGGAGATGCACAAAATCTCTCCTTCATCAAGCAGAAATTCACTCACGCAGTTTGTATCTTAGCAATTCAGAACATAGAAAATCCTCTTTCGGTATTTCAAGGAATTTCCAAACTACTTGAAAAAGATGGAAAATTAGTTTTCGTCTTAAACCACCCCTGTTTCCGTATCCCAAGGCAAAGTTCTTGGCAAGTGGATGAACCAAAAAAACTGCAATATAGAAGAATTGACAGATACTATACCCCCCTGAACATCCCCATCCAAATGAATCCAAGTCAAAGAGATGAATCGTCTCAGACAATTTCTTTCCACAATCCCCTTTCAGCTTATAGCTTATGGCTCAAACAAAGCTCCTTTGTCATAGAGCTGATAGAAGAATGGTGTTCAACTAAGACAAGCACAGGAAAAAACGCAACGATGGAAAATCGAAGTCGTAAAGAATTCCCTCTTTTTATGACAATTGTGGCCAGAAAACTGTAGCCATAAAACTAAATCACCTTACATCTAAAGAGATGAGAAGATAACTTTTTTTCTACTTGTCTTTTTAGTATAATCTGTGGCACCAAATAAGTTAATCTATTAAAAATTCATAAATCGAGCTAAATCGAAGGATTGTTATGGAAAATAAGATCAAGATATTAGGGATCGCGGGAAGTTTACGCAAAGAGTCATATAATAAAGGCCTTTTAAAAGCAGCTTTAGAGGTTACCCCAGCTAACTGCAGCTTGGAGATTATTGATTTAGCTGATATTCCTATATATAACCAAGATGAAGAAACAAACTT
>DAIEPN010000258.1 GCA_027348355.1 Chlamydiota bacterium
AAAGAGCAACTTTCAAGCTCCTGTGACAATCCCAGTACCTTTAACAGCAGTGAAAAAAATCTCTAGCTTATCTGCTAACGAAAGAAAAGGTTTTATCGAAACAACGGTATCGTTTGGGAAAAACTGGAAGCCTTTTGACGAAGCTTATGAAAAGGTGCTGAAAAAGAAACGAGATCAAGCCTCTTAAGTAAATTTACCCCACGCTTTATTAAGTAACCCTTTTCCCAAAGAGAAGGGTTTTTTGTTTTGTGAACAACTCTACTTTTTCCTATGATCTAAAAAAATTTAGATCATAGGAAAAATCATGACAGAATTTCGCACTAGTTATCCACCCATTGAACCGTACCACTCAGGTCTTTTACAAGTAGATGCCACTCATAACATCTACTGGGAAGAAAGCGGTAATCCAAAAGGGAACCCCATTTTGTTTTTACATGGGGGCCCCGGTTCTGGCTTGAACCCATCGCAGAGATGTTTTTTCGATCCAAGTCACTACCGTATTATTCTTATAGATCAAAGAGGGTGCGGTAAAAGCACTCCTCACGCTAGTTTAGAGAACAACACAACTTGGAACTTAATTGAAGATATCGAAAAAGTCCGCAAACTTCTGCAGATAGAATCTTGGATTGTATTTGGCGGATCCTGGGGGAGCACGCTTTCTCTTGCCTATGCAGAAACACATCCAGACAAAGTAAAAGGACTCATCATAAGAGGAATCTTTCTTTGCAGAAAAAAGGAAATTCATTGGTTCTATAAGTTTGGAGCACATCATTTATTTCCGGATGAATGGGAAAAGTACTTAGCCCCTATTCCGGAAGAAGAGAGAAAAGATCTTGTTTCTGCCTATTACAAGAGGCTTACATCACCAAATCCCGAAATTCGCTTACAAGCGGCAAAAGCATGGGCAAGCTGGGAAGCTGCTACATTAAAGCTGCAGTTCGATGCCAAAACATTTGCAGATTTCACTAAGGACTCTGCCTCCGATGCAATCGCGCGGATTGAATGCCACTATTTTATGAATAACGCCTTTTTTAAAACTGATAATTGGCTTATAGAAAATGTAGACAAAATTCGTCACATTCCAGCTTATATCATACACGGAAGATATGATGTGATATGTCCGTTAGAAAATGCCTGGGAACTTCATAAAGCTTGGCCTGAAGCTATTTTACAAATCATCCCCGCTGCAGGACATGCTGGAAGTGAAGTTGGAATCTTAGATGCTTTGGTTCGTGCAACGGATGACTTTAGGAAATTATAAAACATTGTAAGGCTATTTTCTAGTGCTGGCTACGGAGTGGAAAATTCTTTTCTCTACTTTTACACCGGCACCAGAAAACATTAAGAAAGAAGATAAGACTAGTGTTTCTCTTTGTGCTCTTTCTCTTTTTTTCTTTCTCTTTCTTTCTTCTCTTTCATTTCCTTTTCTTCTTTCTCTTTCTTCTCTCTTTCTTTCTTCTGCTTCGCAGCATCATCGCTCGCAGCAACTTCGCGTGCATCTGTTACTTCAGAAGCTTCGGAAATTAGGCTTTGCTCTACTTCAAGAGCAGAGTGTTCAATTACATGTTCGATTGCCGAAGTAGATGCATCCTCTATAGAGTCTGCTACTGGCTGGTTTGCTACTAATAAAGAGCCTGACAATAAGGCCAACGTACAAATTGCAAAACTTGTTTTTTTCATAAATTTCCTCCATGGAATTTAATATGTAATCATTATAGATAAAGATGTAATCCATTATCAATTTAAAAAAAAGATTTTATTTTGACTATTTTTTTCTAAGAAGCTATGCAAAAGAGTGTGCAAAGATAAATATAGATAGTAACCATGCCTCAAACCGCAGAACACTCTCGTCTCGCCTCTTACAGAACTCGCGAGTCCAACTGGAAAAAGTGGGGTCCTTATGTCAGCGAAAGAGCATGGGGGACCGTCAGAGAAGACTATAGCCCAAACGGAGATGTATGGGGATTTTTTCCACACGACCATGCAAGATCAAAAACATACAGATGGAATGAAGACGGGATAGCCGGCA
>DAIEPN010000029.1 GCA_027348355.1 Chlamydiota bacterium
AGTTTTTTTCCTCCAGAAATAACAGAAACGAACCATTCTTTCACAGTAATTTGTTATGTGGTAGTGAATCGGTGTACAAAGGGCCCACCCTAGAAAGAGGATCGTGATCGAACCTGCTCCCACAAGTACATCAGAAAGCCAATGAGCTCCTAAGATAAGTCTAGGCATACAGAGGAAAACTGTATAAAGGCATGCAATGATTGCTAATTTTTTGTTTGCAAAGAAGCTGTAGGAGACAGCAAATAAAAGAGCTGTTGTAGCATGGTCGGAAGGGAAGCATTTATATGCGCTGTCCTTGATTGAGATCCAACGAAGGATTTTAGAAACGCGTATGCTTCCTTCTACAACAATCGAAGGACTGGATCTATAGACAGAGATAAGTTCTCGAAATACCATGTGGTTAACAGAGAAAATGACCAAAGCCGAGAATAGGGTACAAAACAGCATTTGTGCAATTTTTCTCTCTTTTGAAAGTCCATTGACAGAACGCACATAGGCAATAAAAAATAAGAGGAAGCACACATCTTCGACCCAATCAGCATTTCTATGGTTCGCAAAGGCCCAAAAAATCTGCCAGGCCTTATTTCCTTCTAGGGAAGAGTTGATAAACGTGAAAAAACCTCGGTCTAAAATATCCCAATAGTCTTTTGTTACGGGCCATAAAAAAGTGCCTAAAAGAAAGGCTATAGCTAGATGGCAAAGAAGTAAGGCTTTCCAATTCCAAAGACTTTTTGTGGTTTGCTTAGTAGGATTTTTCATAGGCTCTTAATTGCGTGTTAGTTTAGAAAATTTATAGTAAAATAGGAAAGAACAGAGAATCATAGGGGTAGTAATTGCCACAATAGGCGGCAGAACTCTGTTTTTCCCTAGAATAACTGCTGCATCCATGAATACGTAGAAGAGAATATACCCGAAAATGCCAATAGCATAAATAAAATAAATAGGGGTATTTCGTGAATATCGAACGCAGAAAGGGCTTATGGCTGTGATAATCAGGAGAGGGAGAAGGGGCATCACAAGTTTATATAACAAAAATGTTTGAATTTCCGCCTTCTTATGAAAAGGTATATTTTCTTCTTTAAATAAAGAGGAGGTGAGTTTGGAAATAGAAAGGTTGTCTGTTGGGATAGCTTGTTTTTGGACCATGCGATGTCCCCATTGGAGATCTCTAAAGTAACGAGATTGAAAGGATTCCGTCTTTTCGAGCCTTCCAGATTTGGTTTTTTGGATATGGTCTACATATTCTCCAATGGGCTTACTTGGGTCGGAAGATAGGTATTTCATCCTCCAGATATCATGAGCGGAGCGTATCCAAAACACGTCAAAATATGCATTTTTTATCGGATCGAAGTGTTGGTAGATAATTTTAGAGCCGTCATTTAAATACCAAGTATGAAGTTTTACCTGCTCGGCCCTTTTGGCTTTACTGCCAAAATGGTTGTAGTGAAATTGGTCAATGAAGTTGGTGGCAGGGGGCAGGAAAAATTGAAAATTGCAATACATAAAAGTAACAGTCAGGACTCCTAAGAGGAAGAAGGGCTTGAGCAATGTTCTCAATTTTAATCCTGCTGTTTGTAGGGACAGTAGTTCTCTTCGTGTATTTAAGGTAAGCAGAACCTTAACAGAGGCAATCAAAAGAGCCAAGGGAAGTAAGATATCGGCTCTTTTAACGAACTGGTAGCCATAATACACAAAAAATTGCTGAATTTGGATTTGCTCTTTTTGAATAAAATCCTGCATGTGGGTGGAGAAATCCATGAGAGCGAATACGAAATAAAAACAACCTAAAAAGAGGAAGAAGGTTTTTAACGTTTCCTTGAAAAAATAACGTTGCCATAAGTAGCGCAGGATCATTCTTTCCCCCTAGAAATTTCAAATAGGGATTTGATAGAAAAAGCAATGATGCAAGGATGAGGAAGAACGTAGAAAAGAAAAGCTATAAAAGGCATTTGTTTAAGAGATTTTCCTATGACAAAAGAGAGGAGGCATGCAGAGGAGAGCAAAATTGCCAAAATCAATCTTTTTTTATTTTGGTTTCTTCCAATGCTCATACCAAAGGCTGATCCAATAAACGTAAAAGTGAGGGGGGCTAGCCCAAAAGAAATTCTCCTAGCAATTTCTGTGCGTAATCGCGGTCCGGCTGATAATTTAGAATTTTTTTCAGTTTTATATTTACTAAGCATAAGACGGAGTGGGAGTTGCTCAAAACCGATCTGCTGGCTTGTTCCTTGAATAAAATTGGACAGGGTAGAATCTTGTGTTGTCATGAGCTTTTGATTTTCTATGATAATATGATCAAAGTTTTCTGGATCTTTCGAATCTATACTAGAAATGAGGGCCACATTTTTCCCTAATAACAACCCTTCTTCCAACGAAAGCTTTTCTGCTACCATCATACTCAATCTGCCATTGGATTGGTTGTTTATGACAAAGATCACATCTTTGGCATTTTCTCCCGCATTCATGCTCTTCATATCGACAAAGGTATGTTTGATCTTAATTAAAGTATCTTTTTGGAGCAAAAAGAGTGGGTTTACGGTTGTCATTTCGTAGACGAGATTTTTAGATCTACCTCGACAATCCGGTAAAAGTTCAGAAGTAACATGGAGGTTGATCAATCCTATAAAGGCACTAGCTAGAAATAGGGGATAGAAAATCGATTTTAAGGGCAGCCCGCAGGCTCG
>DAIEPN010000066.1 GCA_027348355.1 Chlamydiota bacterium
GGCCGGATTTCCATTTACATCAACGGGAGAAACCGTTCCAGAATTAGTTACAGTAAGAGGAGAAGTGTTACTATTTGTCGTGCCTACTCCTCCATATAGAGCTCCGGGTCCGATAGACAAAGTATTGGTGAGGACATGAGCATCGTTAATGAAGATTCCTCCATTTTGTATGATGTTAGGAGTTGTGATAAGGCTGCCATAGGTATTTGGTCCGGTGAGATTCCCCGTGTTTACACTAGTAATTTTTCCACCGTTAATAACTAAAGATGAAGTTGGATAAAAAGTTTTTATAGAGTTCCCTGCTGAAAGAGATCCTGTGGATTCAATATTTCCAATATTTTGTAAAGAAAGTAAGCCTTCGTTTATAGTTATTGTATACAAACATTGTACGTAAGTCCCTATTCCGTTATTTATAGATCCATAGTTTGAGAGATTTACAGTTCCACTATTTAGTTCAATATTGCTTATAAACAAATAATTGGAAGTGGTAAGGCTTGAGGATCCAGTATTGCCAATTACTGAACCGTTCGTATCGTTTAGGACAGATAGTGTTCCTCCATTGATCATTAAATATCCTGCTCCTACTGAATTTATTGAGGCAGGTTGGTTTTGAGTATTGGTTAATGATCCGTTATTATAGAAATTCAATGATTGGTTATTTACCACGATATTTTGAGCAGCCAAAATTCCAACGCCAAATCCTGAGCTATTCGTAATAGGATATGAATTGGAGAGAGTAACATTTGTATTATTGATTGTTATATTTCCTGATGTTGTGATAGCTGCACCATATAAATTGGTAGTGAAAGTATTTACGATATTTACAGTCCCGCCAGTAAAATTTATATCGTAAGTTGAAGCAAGATATGATTGTAAATTCAATGAGCTTGCGTTTGAAGTGTTGATAGTTAATGGGGAGTTTCCAAGTAAAAAGGCATTAGTAGAAGAGCTGACTGGTGAAGACTGTATAGTTTGATTTCCTGATGTAATTGAAATACCAGAAGATACTCCTGTAAAAGTGATAGTATTTGACGCATTTCGTGAGAGTGTATATGGACCATTTTCAAGAGTAAGAGATTCGATTGTTGGTGAAACATCAACTGTAACGGTATAGGGACCAGCATTTTGGTTCCCAATGGTCGCCGAGTCAGTAGATGTGGGAGTGTGAGGAGACCAAGTACCGGTACTCCAATTGCCGTTTCCTTGACTCCATACACAAGTTGCTGCATGTGTTAGATGGATATAAGACAAACTAAGAAGAGTTAAATTTGTAATTTTTTTTTCAAATGACATGAAGAAACGCCTTTGATATATAAATCTCCTTTTTACTTATTTGTTTAATATTTTCAAATGCAATCGTCATAAAAAGATGGAAATATTGCTAAGGCAAGTCTGGGAAGAATTGCCTTGCATTTCTTGACTTGTTTTACTATTTTTAAGTCATTATTTTTTAAATTGCAGATTTTATATGGTGACCAAGGTCGATGTATCGGGAGATTTCGAACCTTCTTTATTCCAAAAGTATCAACATTTCACTGATGCAGAAGCCGAAGCTGTGGTTTTCTATAGCTCCGAATTAGCTACAATCGGACGTAGAGGTTCTAGAGCTTTTCCAAAAACTCGTCGCAAGGTTCATAGATCGGTATTTCGACAAAGGATCTGCTCTTTTTTTATTCACCAAATGTTTTTCGAGTACGAACTTGATGACCCGCAGCTGAGCGTGCTCACAAAAAAAATAGAGAAAATTGTAGCTCACGCTTGTTTTAATCTTGGAGCTCGCCATCTTCTTAGAAGAAGAGAAGTTTCTCTTGCTGAGCTTCGAAGAATTCAAAAAGAAATCATAAGATCTATTGTGTCGGTTGGTAATCCATTGCCTTTTCGAGTTGATTTTACGGATGCCGCCGCTCCAAAAGCTCTTTTACTAAACTATGTACTGCACGAAGTGCCTACATTGGAGCAGCTTGCGCACAAAGAATTAGTCAAAGCCGTTTATTGGAAAAAAAATTCTGAGTTCTTGAGACAGATTCGAGAAGGTGTGCAAGAAACTTTGAAAACTTTTTTTCATAGAGTGTCTAGTCAAAATGATGCAATAAAAGAAAAGAAGTTTGGAAGTCATCCTCACCTTCCTATGGAAGCGGCTGTAGGGAACCTACTAGCTTTGTATACATACTTAGATCCTCCAGATAATGAGAATATTTCTGTCCCTCAAAAAATCGAAGGGATATGGAAACTTATTGACTATCGCATTGAAAAATTACAGCTGACTCCGGATTTTTTATCTTCTCCAATGCACGCTTTTGGTCTTAGTTGCATAGATCCCTCTTTTGATGCCCCTCCTCTTTTGCTTTTTAAAGGAACAACATATCCTACGGATAATGGAGCTTTCTTATCTATTTTATCTGATGTAAATCCTTTTGCATCGGTTGGAGAATATGTCTTTTTTTTAGGAAGGGAGAAGCTACGTCTATGGATAGAAAAGAATACGGTTTCAAAAAAGAAGATGAGGGTGTATGGAAGCAGTTTAGGTGGTTCGATGAGCTTACAAGCTGCTATTGCCTTCCCAGAGCTTATTGAAAAAGTTCATGCATTTAGTCCCCCCGCGCTTTCAAATCGTCATGTCCGTAAATGGAATAAACTTCCTAAAATCGAGGATAAGCCTGAAATTTATGTTTATTGTGGGGAAGGAGATATGATCCCTCATTTTGGAAGTGGATGGGGCGAAGATTGGGGTGTATTTCATGTGATTGGTTCTAAAACCTACAATCCTTTGATTTCTCATTTTAAAATTTTTACTGCAGAGAGGGATGTTCTCCTTCTTGATTTAAACAAAGAAAAGGATCGGAAGAATGTTTGGCGGAGGCTTCTCTCTACAGCTCAACTGATTGCTAACGTACCTATATTTTGTACTCTAGTTGCTGTATTTACTTGTTATCTCTTCCTAAAGAAAATAGCAGAAATGCTGAAATTCATAGGTAGCTTATTTTTTAGAAAACAAGTATCCGGATAATAAAAAGTTCCTATTCAGATGAATGCAGAGGCCTTCCTACAATTGAGATCGTTACTTTTTCATCATCGGACACTACGATATCAAGAGAAATCTCATCATCTTGAGTGGGTGTAGTTAAATTAGCTGGCTCATTTTTGACAACAACAAGAGTGGGGGATAGGATCAGTTCATATGAGGCCGTATCAGGATTGATTTTTTCTATCTGCACTTCGGCCCTATATGTGTCTTCTTGTTCCGGATAAGGTGTAATAGAGAACGTTGTCCGGTAGGTTGGTGAACTTGCGAATAACGTACTTACTAGCGACCACATTCCTAATCCTACGACTGTAAATTTTTTCATACTCGCTTCCTTCTGTTTATTGTTTAGCAACACCTGCTTCAGCTGGTTTCGCGGCAAGAATAAGTTCTGCAATTTGAATCATATTCAAAGCAGCTCCCTTGAGTAGTTGGTCTCCCACTACCCAGATATCGAGAGTATTCTTTTGTGATTGATCTTCACGAATCCTTCCACAGTAAATGTCGTTTTTCTCTTTGGCATCAATGGGCATCGGAAAACGATTTTCCTGTCTGTTTTCTAAAATTTTTATTCCAGGAGCTTTAGAAAGGATCTCATAGGCTTGTTCCACAGTAACCCTTTCGCGGAACTCGACATTTAGAGCTTCAGAGTGTGTTCGTAAAACAGGTACGCGGATACATGTCGCATGAATTTGTATACTGTCATCTTCCAAAATTTTTCTAGTCTCTCGCACCATCTTCATTTCTTCTTCTACATATCCATTAGGGAGCAGAGGAGATGTATGCGCAAATAAATTAAAGGCATAAGGAAAGGGAAATACGGTAGGAGAAAAAGGTCTATTTTCTAAGTAAGCCTTACTGGCTTCCTCTAACTCTTTCATCGCTTTTTTACCAGCTCCGCTTGCCGCTTGATAAGTTGATACAACAATTCGTTTGATTGGGAAAAGCCGATGTAGAGGGGCCAGAGCTAGAAGCATAATGGTTGTCGTGCAATTGGGCGATGCAATGATGTTTAGGTGTTTTTCTAATGCATGAGCATTGATCTCAGGAATGAGCAAAGGGACACAATCGTCTCCGCGGAATGCTGAGCTGTTATCAATGACGATACAACCGCTTTCTTTGGCAAAGGGCGCATACTGTTTTGCTACGGAGCTTCCTGCAGTGAATAATGCAATATCAATATCAGTAAAAGAATTTTTTTCTAATTTTTCTATAACAATTTCTTTGGAATCAAAATGTAAAGTTTTTCCTGCAGATTTTTCCGAGGCGAAGCAGCGAAGCGAGGAAAATGGGAATTCACGGCTTATGAGAAGCTTGAGGAGCTCATCTCCCACAGCTCCCGTGGCACCGACGATGGCAATTCTAGGATTTACTTGCAAGGGGTTCATACTAAACAATCACTTTTTACTTAAGTACACTAGCAAAGGTTTCGATTACTTTAACATGGATTTTTATCTTTTTGTTACTTATAATGCATAGATTCTAATAAATGAGTGGCTTACAATGCAAAAACACATTTTAAAATCAGTTGATGATGCAGTTCGAGCGATTGAATTTTTAAAAACGCCTCAAAGTGTAAAATTTATGGAAGAGGCAGCAGTACGAATTGCTACATGTTTTCATAACGGTGGAAAAATCTTAATCGCAGGAAATGGCGGGAGCTTATGCGATGCAATGCATTTTGCAGAAGAGCTTACGGGGATTTTTCGAAAAAAAAGAAAAGCGCTGCCGGCAATTGCACTTTCCGATCCAGGACATTTGACTTGCGTTGCCAACGATATTGGATATGAGAGTGTTTTTTCAAGATCAGTAGAGGCGCTTGGTAAGCCAGGAGATATTTTTATTGGTCTTACTACAAGTGGAAATTCTGCAAATGTATTTGAAGCGGTGAAGTGCGCCAAATCGATGAAGTTGGGAACGATTGTTTTCTTAGGTAAAGATGGAGGCAAACTTAAAGGGATGGCAGATCTTGAGTGGCTTGTGCATGGATTTCCAGGGACAGATCGTATTCAAGAAGCACATATGACAGCCATTCATGTTATTATCGAAATGATTGAACAAAAACTGTTTCCATGAGCCTAAAAAAATTTGTTGTTGATTATATAGAGGGAAAGAATCCAAACAGATGGGTTGGATACCTACTTTTTTTTTTCAGCAAGGTTTTTTATTTGGCTATAGTGATAAGAAATTGGGCCTTCGATATCCGAATTCTTCCTAGTAAACAATTTTCTAAACCAATAGTAAGTATCGGAAACATCATTGCAGGAGGAACGGGTAAAACACCGCTTGTACTATATCTTGCAAAAGAACTGTCAAAAACAAAAAAAGTTGCGATTCTTTCAAGAGGGTACCTCGGGGAGCTGGAAAGGGCTTTCCCAAGTGTTTGTATCAATAAACTCAAAGAAGCGACTTCTAATGTAGTTGGAGATGAACCCTTTCTTTATCTGACACACTTACCTCAAGTTGATATTTGGGTTGGAAAAAATCGTCTCTCTTCCACAAAACAGGCTATTGAAAATGGTGCGGAAGTTCTTCTTTTGGATGATGGCATGCAATTTCGCTCTTTACATAGGGATGTAGATATTGTTGTGATAGATAGCAAAGACCCTTGGGGAGGCAATCATTATCTGCCGAGGGGATTTTTAAGAGATAGTCCTAAAAGATTGAAAGACGCGGATGTATTGGTTCTCAACCATATAGAGAATTTTGAGCACTATAAAGAGGTAGAGAAGGAAATTCGGAAGATAAGTATGGCGCCTATCACAGCCACTCATTTTATTATGAAAGGAGATATTCCTTATAAAAAAGCAGGAGTATTTTGTGGAATTGGAAAGCCACAGAGATTTTTGCATAATTTACAAAAGAATGGAGTGGAAATTGTAGATACTTTACTTTGTGTAGATCACGAGATCCCAACAAAGCAAACCCTGGAAATATTTGCAAAAGGATGTCAAAATAAAGGAGCCGAGTGTTTGCTTTGCACAGAAAAAGATTTTGTAAAAATTCCGCAAAATCTAGAAACTTGCATACCGATTGTATGTGTAAAGATAGAATTAGAATTTTTAAGTGGTAAGAATTTTTTAGATACTAATATAGAACGTTTGAAATAGGTTTTCCGATGAATGAAGAATATAAGATCACTCTCCCAAAACTTGGAGAAAGTATTCTAAATGCTACAATTGTTCAGTGGTTCAAGCAAGAAGGGGATCTAGTCAAGTTAGATGAACCACTTCTAGAAGTGTCTACCGATAAAGTAAATAGTGAAATTCCTTCTCCTGTTGCAGGAAAGTTGATAAAAATCCACGCCCATCCCGATCAGGAAGTAGATGTGGGAGCCACG
>DAIEPN010000076.1 GCA_027348355.1 Chlamydiota bacterium
CAAATCAGAAAAAGGGGTGCTTGTTGAAATTGAGAACCCGGGCGTTATTAAAACTTCAAAAGGGGTCAATGTCCCTGGTGTGGTCATTGACCTACCTGCAATGACAGAACAAGATATTCGCGATATCACATTCGGTTGTGAGCACGATGTAGACATCATCGCTGCATCTTTTATCAGGTCAGCAGATCATGTTCTCGAAATTAAGAAATTGCTTAGCAAACAGAAGAAGCCAGACATTCTAGTTATCGCAAAGATTGAAAATAGTCAGGGTGTCGAAAACTTTGACGGCATTGTCCAAGTAGCTGACGGAATTATGGTAGCAAGGGGCGATCTAGGGGTAGAGCTTCCTTTAAGACAAGTCCCTGTACTTCAGAAAATGATGATCAGAAAATGTTGCCATGCTAGAAAACCGGTTGTGACCGCAACCCAGATGCTCGAATCGATGATTAAAAATCCAAGACCTACCAGGGCGGAAGTTTCCGATGTTGCGAATGCGATTTACGATAGCACTTCTGCTATCATGCTTTCTGGAGAGACAGCAGTAGGGGACTATCCGATCGAAACTGTGAGAATGATGCGCAGCATTGTTCATGAAGCGGAACTAGATTTCGATTATAAGCAATTTTTCTCCAAAGACCCATTTCAGGAAGAAAGAGATGTTTCTTCTGCCGTGGCTCTTGCAACTGTGAAAACATCTTATAGTGCGAACGCAAAGGCTATTTTTGCTATTACATGTAGCGGTTTTACAGCTAGAATGATTTCAGGATTTCGTCCAAAGATGCCTATTTTAGCCCTTACAAGAGATCAGAAGATCTACAATCAGTTAGCTCTTAATTGGGGAGTTATCCCGGTCGGTCCTACAGAAACACAAAATATTCATGAATCTTTCGAACTAATGAGCGGATTTGCCATGAAACTAGGCCTTATTGAATATGGAGACCTTGTTGTGGTTACAGCAGGCGCTCCTTTTGGAATTAGCGGCTCAACAAATATGATGATGGTAGAGAGTATTGGAGATGTTGTGGTACGTGCTCACAAAGGGCAGGGGAAGAAAATTCATGGAAAAGTAGCCATGATCCTTTCTTCTGAGGCTAAACAGGGAAAACTTGCTCAAAATTCGATCGCAGTGATCTCTCGTTGCGATAATTCTTATCTAGATATATTTAAACATGCTATAGGAGTAGTTTTAGAGAATCAGCATGACGACCATGAATCTGAAAAAGTAGCTCTTTCTCTAGCAGAAGAGCTTGATATACCCATTTTGATCCGAGCAGAGCATGCGCTTTCGCTTCTACGAGATGGACAAGTTGTTACGCTAGATCCCGATAAGGCAATTTTATACAAAGGTTCCATGTTTGGAGGGAAAGATCCTCTAGATATGTAGAAGGAGGAAAATGAAAAATTTTGTGAAAGTAGGTTTAATTTTTTTGAGTATGATTGCTATGTGCACGGCCCAGAGTAAAGTTTTAGCAAATAATCTACCTTATCTAACTAGCTCTGCAGATGTGAAAAAATTCCTTCCTTCTTCAACAAGTGAAATCCAAGCGAGGATGGAAAAGGCCAGCTCTGACTTTACCGCCGCATTTTCTCAAATTTTACAAATTCCCTTAGAGAAAAGAACTTTTGAAAATACAATTGAGACCTGGGATGTCGCTTGTGGTACGCTCCAGGTTTACATAAGACTTTTTGAGTCTCTTCCGTTGGTCCTCTCCGACAAGGAGATGAGGGAAAAATCCCAAGAATGCATGATGCACCTAAAATCTCTTTACCTCGATGCACTTTCTAGTGCAAGTGAATTATATGAAGGGGCTCTTGTAATCAAGGAAAAGGAAAATAATCTTTCTAGAGAAAAGCATTACTACTTACAAGAGCAGCTCACAACTTTTCAGCAGTCAGGGCTTACTCTTTCTTCTGAAAAACGAGTGAGAGTTAAAGAGCTCAAACAAGAGATTTCTAGCCTTTGTCAAAAATTTGTTCAAAATATTAACGAAGATAAGAGCTTTATCTATGTTGCAAAAGAGGACTTGCAAGTTCTTCCTGATGACTTTATAGCTTCGTTAGAAAAAAATACTAAAGGGGAGTGCAAGCTTACTTGCGATTATCCGGTTTATTTACCTGTAATGAGCTACTCTAAGTCTGCTGACGTT
>DAIEPN010000109.1 GCA_027348355.1 Chlamydiota bacterium
AGAGCATCAGCGCCGAACTCTTCAATAATCTCATCAGGAGTGACCCCATTGAGTTTAGATTTAGACATTTTCTCAACTTGGCTCTTCAGTTGAATGTTTGTTCCCCTCTGGAAAAATTTTCCATTTTTCTCTTCCGCTTCTTCCGCTAGTATATACCCACCTTGAGGAAGCTGGTACGATCTAGCAGTAAGTAGTCCTTGATTGCGAAGTGTTTGGAAGGGTTCTTCCGTACTCACTAGGCCAGAATCATAGAGAACTTTATGCCAAAACCTGGCATAAAGAAGATGTAAAACTGCATGTTCTACCCCCCCAACGTATAGGTCGACGGGCATCCAATATTTCTCCTTTTCTTCATCCCAAGCTTTTGCATCATTATGAGGATCGCAGAAACGTAAGTAATACCAACAAGATCCTGCCCACTGAGGCATCGTATTTGTTTCTCGATATGCTTTTTTTCCGGTCTTTGAATCCACGATCTCAACCCATGATCTTACTCGAGATAAGGGGCTTTCTCCAGTAGGGGAAGGTTTGAAATCAACAAGCTCCGGCGGACAGAGAGGAAGTTCGTTTGCATCAAGCACTCTTTTACTTCCATCTTCATAGTGGAGAATGGGAAAAGGTTCACCCCAATATCTCTGACGCGAGAAAAGCCAGTCACGAAGTTTATAGTTAATGGAAACTTCCCCATATCCTTTTTCCGTAAGCCATTCCACCATCTCTTTTTTAGCCTCTAAGACAGATAGGCCATTTAAAGAAAAATCGGAAAGGCTACTATTGATCATGGCTCCAGAAGAAGCCCAGCACCTTTTTCCTGCTAGGATTTCTAAACGAGCATCTTCAGGTTCAATACCTTTTAGAAGATATTCTGAATTGGAAAAATCTGGATCGATGACGCAAGTAATAGGAAGGTCAAATTTTTTCGCAAATTCGAAATCTCTATCATCATGTGCTGGAACTGCCATGATAGCGCCCGTTCCATACCCCATGAGTACGTAATCGGAAATCCAAATTGGAATTTGTTTACCAGTAGCAGGGTTTTTTGCAAAACCACCTGTAAACACACCTGTTTTGTCTTTGCTAAGTTCCGTTCTTTCAAGGTCGCTTTTTCCAGCGATTGCTTTTCGGTATGCTTCAATCTGCTTTTTTGTCTCTGCCGTGCTAATCTTATCTACAAGAGGATGTTCAGGAGAGAGAACGAGAAAAGTCGCTCCAAATAAGGTATCTGGGCATGTTGTGAAGATCGTAATCGTATCGCTTACTCCTTCTACAGGGAAGTAAACTTTGGCTCCTTCGCTTTTTCCAATCCAATTTTTTTGAAGTTTCTTTAAATGGTCGGGCCAGTCGATCATATCGAGGTCTTTAAGAAGTCTTTCCGCGTAACTTGTGATTTTTAAAATCCACTGACGAAGAGGCCTTCTTTCGATCGGATACCCTCCTTCTTTTGATTTGCCATCTTCTACTTCTTCATTTGCAAGAACAGTTCCAAGTTCAGGACAGAAATTAACCGCAATTTCTGCTTCGTATGCAAGCCCCTTTTCATAAAGCTTAGTAAAAATCCAGTGCGTCCATTTGTAATACTTTGGATCACTTGTCGCAATTTCTCTATCCCAATCGTAACTAAAGCCAAGAGATTCAAGTTGTCTTCTATATGTGTTGATGTTCGCCTCTGTTGTAACAGAAGGATGAGTTCCAGTACGAATGGCATACTGTTCTGCAGGAAGGCCAAAGCTATCCCACCCCATAGGATGAAGAACGTTCAAACCCTTTTGTCTTTTATATCTGGCTAAAATGTCCGTTGCCGTGTATCCAGTCACATGACCCACATGCAGACCTGCCCCGGATGGATAAGGGAACATATCCAAAATGTAATATTTGGGTTTGGAGTGGTCTACACTTGCTTGAAATACTTTAGAATCTTTCCATTTCTTCTGCCATTTTTGCTCAATTCTTCGATGATCGTACTTTTGCATAGAGGTAAATAATTTTTTAAAGGTTTATATAAAGACGTTTTTTGTGGAAAGATTAGCAAGGAATCTGAATAAAAACAGCAGATTTCTTACTATTTTGTAAAAAATTCAAAAATTAATTAAGATTTTTTTTCAATTTCCCCCCTACCCTTCCTTGTCACAAATCTCTCTATCAGGTATCCTATACGGTGACTCCAAGAGTTTTTTAGGATTTTTTAATGATCGAAGCGTACTCCATTCGGAAAAACAAAATTACCCTCTCAGACTATGATTACGAGCAGGATATTAAGCACCGCTTAATTATGGCTCATTTTACCGTTTTAGATGTGGAAATCCTGCAAGAAATCCTATTTAGTCCTTTAAAAATTTCTTTAAAGAAGCTAGTTAAAACTTTTGACGCCCAGGAAGCCGATATTCTCGCTACCCTTAGCAAATTTGAAGAAATAGAACTTTTAAGTATTGAAGGAGATAACGTCTTCGTAAATAAAGAGATGCGAAAATACTACGAGTCGCAAGCTGTAAAATTTGAAGAAGATTTTGTTCCCAATATGGATTATCTCCAAAATCTACTCAAGAAAGTGCCTATTGGAAACTTGCCTCTATGGTATAGCATTCCAAGAACATCAAATAATATTTTTGAATCATTAATCGAAAAATATTTGCTGACACCACAGACTTTCCACAGATACCTGTTAGAATTAGATTTTATCGATGATAAGTTAACTCACATTCTTCACGACGTTTATCATGCACCTGACTTTAGGCTCCCCTCATCTGTTCTCATTGAAAAGTATGATTTAACAAGGAAGCAGTTCGAAGAGTACTTACTACTTCTTGAGTTCAATTTGGTCTGTTGCTTAGGTTACGAAAAGGTTGGCGGTCATTGGAAAGAAATTGTCACCCCTTTTCACGAATGGAGAGAATATCTTACATTTGTAAAAAACACAGTACCGACTCCGATTAGCGATCCCTCTCTAGTTGTACCTACAAGATCCCAAGATTTTTTCTATGTCGCCGATCTAACTGTAATCCTACAATATGCGAAGAAGAAACCGATCTCTATCAAATACAATGGAAAACAGATCACCGATCTAGACAAAGACGCAATGACCTTCTTTGGATCGAAAATGAGTGATGTCAAATCAAGCGACACAAATTTTTCAGATTATATTTATGCGCTTATCTCAAAATTGCGTACATTAAAACTCGCTGAGGTGATCGATGATCGCCTTTATGCTTTGGACACTGCAAATACTTGGTTAGATATGCGCTTAGAAAACAGGGCGCTTTATATGCACAGAAATGATATTGGTAATTTCATGGCCCAGTATGCTCCTCCTTATCTGGCCAGCGAAAGAAACATACGAGAAATCGAAAAAAGTATACAAAGGGTACTCTCTCTAGGCTGGGTTTATTTTGATGATTTCCTCCGTAGTGTGATGGTTCCTGTAAGCGAAGAGTCTACAATCATCCTAAAAAAAATCGGGAAGACCTGGAAATACACACTTCCAGAATATACCGAAGATGAGCAAAATCTCATTAAATCTACAATTTTCCATTGGCTAAGCAATATTGGAGCTGTAAACTTAGGAACACATAACAAAAAAGAATGTTTTTGTGTTACAGCCTTTGGGCAATCCCTTTTTGGGAATTAATCACTCTCTTTATATTTTGTAAAATCCCCTCTCTATGTTACCCTTGAGAGTCAACCAATCTATGTGACTGACTCCTATGAACCAAAAATCTGAAAGCGAACTGATTTCCAATCGTAAGGCAACGCACGATTACGAAATTTTAGAAACTTTTGAGGCAGGCATTGTTTTGAAAGGAACGGAAATTTCTTCCCTTCGAAATCATGGTGGTAGTTTACAAGATTCCTATATCCTCGTTTCAGCAAAAAATGAAGTTTGGCTCAAAGGCTGCTCCATTGCTCCTTACCGATTTGGCAATATCCACAACCATGAAGAAAAAAGAGAGCGCAAGCTCCTACTCCATAAAAGAGAGATTGCCAACCTAAAAACATCATCCCAAGAAAAGGGCTTAACTTTAATTCCGTTATCTTTTTATTTAAAAAAAGGCATCGTTAAAGTAAAAATTGCTATAGCACGTGGAAAGAAAGAATATGATAAAAGAGCTGCCCTAAAAACTCGTGAACATAAAAAAAGCATGGATCGAGCTATGAAAGGCCTTCAAGAATAAACCTGTAACAACCAAGAGAACCTCATATGAAAGTTATTGTTTCTAAATCTGAGCTTGTTTCACTGATCGGGAAAATTCAAAACATCGTTTCTCCAAAACCTACTCTGCCTATTTTGGCAAAAGTTCTTCTTGAAGCTATCGATGACGAACTCATTATCAGCGCAACAGATTTAACTGTTAGCATGCGTGTATACACAAGTGCGCAGGTACTCGAAGAAGGTGCCATCACCATTCCTGC
>DAIEPN010000140.1 GCA_027348355.1 Chlamydiota bacterium
CCTGCATAATTAATTTTTAAAGGGATATGGGCGCTACCACCTTGAACTTCATGCCTCCCTACAATTCTTCTTGCATACTGAAGCGGGATTTTTCTCTGTGCCTGTATAATTAAAATCGTCCCTATGATGATAAATACAAAAACAATAAGTAATACAACAAGAGAGGAAAATGTGAGTTGACCTGTTTGTTGAGAATCAAGGTTAAGTTGTCTAATTACAGATCCAATTGTTCCTGGAAGAGATGATAGTATTCCCACAGTAATGATCAAACTAATCCCATTCCCAATTCCCTTTTCAGAGATCTGCTCGCCTATCCACATTAGCAAAACTGTTCCTGCTGTCATAGTAAACATGACAATTAAATAAAAAAGCCAAGGTACACCAAATACTGTCACATCTGCGATTTCACTAACAATAATCCCCGGATTTGTAAGATTTAATTGGAAAGTGTACTTTCCAAAAAGTCCTGCTTGCACAAAGGCTAGTACCACAGTAAAAAGCCTTGTGTATTTACTGATCTTTCTTTTCCCCAGATCAGGATTTTCCTTAATTTCTCTTTGAAGAGAAGGGGCCAATGCTACAAACAGCTGCATGATAATAGAAGCTGAAATGTAGGGCATCACTCCCAATGCAATTACCGTCATTTGTGCAAATGCACCACCAGAGAACACATCCATAAGCTGGAACAGATTCTGTCCACCACCTGTAGCGTAGCGGAATAAGTCCGCAGCTGCATCTCCATTAATCCCCGGCACGGGGATATGTGCTCCAATTCTACATGCAATCAACATGAGCAAAGTAAAATAAATGCGAGAGCGCAGTTCGGGAATCGAGAGAATTCGCAGTAATCCTTCTATCATTGCCGGATCTTCAGTAAGAGGTTTTTAATATCACTCAGATAAAAGTTCTCTCTACGAGAGAACTTTGTATGCAATCGATTTTTTTTGAAGTTTTTCAACAGCTTGCTTGGAGTAAAAATGAGCTTCAATCGTCACTTTTTTTGTAAGGTCTCCAACAGACAGAATCTTCAATCCACCTAGAATTCTACGTGGCGCGACACCCTTTTCTTGCAAACTCTGCAAACTTACCACTTCACCATCTTCAAAATACTGATCGATCATGGTAAAGTTAATGGAATATACTTCAGAGCGGAAAAGACCGTTTGTAAAACCTCTGGCTGGTATCTTACGATACAAAGGAAGTTGCCCCCCTTCTTTTCCATAACGTCTTTTATAACCTGATCTACTCTTGTCACCTTTGTGACCTCGACAGCTCGTTTTTCCACGACCTGATCCCATTCCTCTGCCAACTCTCTGAATCTTCTTTTTAGGACGGGATACGTTAGTTAGCGTTTCAAGTGTTATCATTGAACCCCTCTAATAGCTAAAGTTTTCGCTCTATTTCTCAAATTCACTAAGGCTTTAATGGTTGCTCGAACTTGGTTTAAAGGATTGTTTGAACCGAAGCTCTTACTAACAATATCTTTAATTCCAGCAAGTTCAAGAACAGAACGCACTTTAGATCCCGCAATTACACCAGTCCCTTCTGGGGCAGGCTTTAAAAGAACCTTTGCACCATCCCACTCGACTGTAATTTCATGAGGAATTGTAGTTCCTTCCATTTCAAATGTCATAACATTCTTTTTTGCAGCTTCTGTCCCTTTTCTAATCGCGTCAGAAACTTCATTTGCTTTTGCAAATCCAAAGCCGACATGTCCCTTTCCATCTCCCACCAAAATCAAAGCGGAAAAACTAAATTTTCTACCACCTTTTACAACTTTGGAGCAACGATTGATATAAAGAACTTTCTCTTCAAATTCTGTATCAAAATCTTCTGTTTTTTGCGTTTGTGCCATTTTTTTTCCTTATTGACTACCTTAAAATTGCAAGCCAGCTTCTCTTGCAGCACTTGCAAGCTCAGCAATAATTCCATGATATTTAAACGGTCCACGATCAAACACTATCTGAGTGATTTGTCTTTCCATCGCCTTTTGAGCAATTTTCATTCCAATCATCTTAGCAGCATCTTTTGATTTCTTTGCATGCTCACTGCCCTGCACTTCTTTAGACATAGTTCCCATTGAAGCTAGGGTGATTCCCTTTTCATCGTCAATTAACTGTGCAAAAATGTGCTTGTTAGACTTTACAACCGTTAGTCTAGGCTTTTCTGAAGTTCCTCTTACGTGTTTTCTTACACGAAGAGCCCTTCTCACACGTTTATATTTTCGGTATTTCGCATTACTTTCCATAATTACCCTGCTTTACCTTTTGCAGCTTTTCCAGCCTTTTTACGCACATATTCATTTTCATATCTGATCCCCTTACCTTTATAAGGTTCTGGAGGACGCATAGATCTTACTACTGCAGCAAATTGACCCACTTCTTGTTTATCAATTCCTGTAATGCTTACAGCTGTACTTTTGTCTACAAGAACTTTTACAGAAGGAGGGATTTTCACTTGCGTTGGGTGTGAAAATCCAAGCTGCAAATCTAAAACACTTCCTTGCACAGCAGCTCTGTATCCAACCCCAATCAAAGTGAGTTTCTTTTCAAAACCACTGCTTACTCCAACAATCATGTTGTTTATAGTCGCCCTATAAAAACCATGAGCTGTTTTTGGAAGTTCTACTGCCTCATCTCTTACGACTAGAACCTTGCCTTCATCTACTGTAACAGTGATTCCTGCAGGCAGCATAGTTTTGAGAGCGCCTTTAGGCCCTTTCACTTGTAATTCCCCATTCTGTACTTTAAGTTCTACATTTTTCGGGAGGGGAATAGGTGATTTTCCAAGTCTTGACATCTTTTACCTCTTACTGGTTACCAAATATAACATAACAATTCGCCACCAACTCTCATCTTGCGAGCTGTTTCCCCATCGCAGATACCCTGAGGAGTAGACAATATTGCAACGCCTAACCCTTTAAAAAGAATTGGAATCTTTTTATAGCTCACATATCTTCTCAAAGAAGGTTTTGAAATTCTCTTTAACCCTTGTATCAAAGGCTTTCTTCCTTCTGAATACTTTAAGAACACTCGCACTTTACGCTGGGTATCGTTAGGTAGAAACGCTTCTATAAAGCCTTTATCAACTAGCACCTTAAGTATCTCTACATTCATAGTGTTCATAAAAACATCTACGTAGCGGTGTTGTGCTTCTTTTGCATTTCGCATTCTTGTTAAAAGATCTGCTATAGGATCACTCATTGACATTATGCTTTATCTCCCTGTGCTTTTTCATTCTCTGTCTTAAAAGGGAAGCCGAGCTGAAGTAAAAGCTCGAGACACTCAGCATCGCTTTTCGCAGTCGTTACAAAAGTAATATTCATACCTTGCGTTCTTTTGACTTCATCTAAATTCAATTCTGGAAAAATTTGTTGGTCGTCTAGACCAAGAGAATAGTTCCCTGATCCATCACATTTTTTTGAGAAACCTCTAAAGTCTCGGATACGTGGGGATACTATATTACAGAATCTATCTAAAAAGTCATACATTCTCTTACGACGAATTGTAACTTTTAAGCCAATCGGTTGGTCTTCACGCAACTTAAAGTTCGCAATTGACTTTTTAGACTTAGTGATAATTGGCTTCTGACCAGAAATAAGAGCAAGTTCTTTAACGCAATCTTGCATCGCATTTTTATCCTTTGTCGCCTCTGCAACGCCCATGCTAATAACAATTTTCTTAAGCTCGGGAATTAGCATCGGATTAGAAAATTCGAATTTTTCTAATAGCGCTTTCTTAACTTCATTCTTGTATTTTTGCTGTAGTCTTGACGTAGTCATAATATATTTGCCTAGTTTTACTTGCTCTTCTTTACCTGACGGAAGACAACATCTTTATCTCCATCCAAATAAAATAGTTCTTTAATTCCTTGATTCCAGCGTACTTTTACTTTAACAGGGCGATCGCTCGAATCACACAAAATCACATTAGAAATATGAATAGGCATTTCCATCTGAA
>DAIEPN010000144.1 GCA_027348355.1 Chlamydiota bacterium
CATTTTGCATAGAACGAATCATATGAGAGAGTCAGCCTCGTTAGAAGAGGAGTTAAGTCAAGTAGAGCTAGAACCTGTTTTTTCCAAATACTCTCATGGTGACCTAATCTACGAAGCTTGGCATAATATTGATCGTTATGCAGCTGAGAACCTTTTGCAAAATTGTGCTATTGGCACTTTTTTCTTTCGTAAGGATGAATATTGTAGGATTCTAGAAGATTTGCTTGGTTGTAAGTGTTTTACATTAACTTTTTTAGGAAAACAAAAAAGAGTGGTTGATCGTACGATTGTACAAAAGGACAAACATTTTTTGTTTTATAACGATGATCCAAACTTAGATGGAGATCTTTTTCTGACAATTGATTCTCTTTTAGAAAATATGGAAGAAAAGTTGCTTTTTCCTATCCTGCACAACTTAGCTAAACCCTGTTTTTAAGCCTTTATGGGCCTTAATTCAGTTTGTTCGAGAGGGATTCCTGAACGCTTCTTGAAGAACTTCTTTATACGATCTGGGATGACGTCTTCGGATTGAAATTCCCATCCTTTTCTCTCGACACAACCATAGTATGCCACAGTATTTAAGATCATAAGTCCACAACCGATACCGTATAGAAGGACAGGTATAATTGTAGGGAGTCCTGCAAGACCTGCTGAAGCACCAGCTAGGGTGATCGCAATTGCTATGAAAGCTATAATCTGGATAACCATTGTTTTACGAGATTCGGCATCAAAATCCTCAAAAAGTGTAAAACACTCATTGATGGCCTGAGATTTAATTTGGGTATCAGAAGAATTTAATCTTTCCTTTAGATCACCAAATTTATGAGACCACTCTTTATGTGCCCAAGGAGTAATGCGGTTCTTAAGATAGGTAGAGTCTTGATTCTGCAAAAAAGTAAGTCCTTCATGGCAGATATTAGCTTTGACTTGATCTACAATCTTTGCGACTTCTATGTCATTTGTTAAAGTAGAGACTTTTCCAAGCAATCTCAAAGAGCTTTCTTTGTGAATGCTCTGATTTTCTTCCTTACTAAGTAACCCCAAAAGAACGGCTGCCTGGCCTCTAGCACTTGTATCATCATTAACATGTACATATTGTGAATATGCGCTTTTACTTTTTTGTAAGAAGTCATTTTGAATAAAGATGTCATACCCTGATTTGATCAGTTCTATCGTATAAAGAGCAGTATGGACGAAGAAAGCACAATGGGTAAGCATGAGAACAGTCCCCTCACCCAAAGCTATTCCTAAGAAAGCTCGTATTTTGCAAACAGAAAGGCTAATTGATATGGCTGCGTTAGCCATGAGAAGGGGGAGGGTGGTTAAATCAACCCAGGCTCTGGCTTTGAGGTTTTTGTCGTTGGATGTAATATTTGATACGCTGATTGAAGCAAAAACAACATAACTAACAGCTATCGCTGAGCTGCAGGTTCCGAGCGTCGGAATCAGGGGGGGGAGAATGTTCTCCCATCGTAGTAAGCCTGTTGTTTGCATGTGTTTATTATATTATAATTATATAGTTAATGAAGTAATAATATAGTAAAATTTACAGTTAAAATCAAGTAAAATTTTTACTACATTTGTATCTAATTTAAACTATTTATAATTAAACGATTGTAATTAATAAAATAAGATGGTTGTTTCTAAGTTTGTTAAGAGCTTGGTAAAAAAATCTTTAAGAATATAGGGTATTTGCTACTATGGACCTTTTTAGGGAGCCTAATATGCCAAAAATGACCAAGACCTTACTTTTACTGTTATGTACTTATTTTCAATTACTTGTGTTTTCCGATGAATCAAAGCCCTCTGATTCTTACTATGTTAAGGATTTTTCCTATATAAAGGGGATGCCTGGATTTAGCGATAAGCTATTGGACATTCATTTTACTTTATATGCAGGATATGTGAAAAATTGTAACCTCCTACAGGAAATGCTTCAAAACTTAGCAAATGAGGACAAAGCCTCTTCCTACGAATATAGCGCCCTAAAAAGACGGTTTTCTTGGGAATTTGATGGAATGCGACTTCATGAGTACTATTTTGAGAATTTAGGGGGGGATGGGAAAATCGACCCTAACTCAGGGATTTATAAGGCTCTTTTGGGCCGTTTTGGGTCTTATGAGAAATGGAAAAAAGAATTTGTATCTTTAGGTATGTCTAGAGGCGTCGGCTGGGTAGTTTTGTATATCGAAGAAGCGGGTGGCCTTTTGCATAACATTTGGGTGAATGAGCATAATGTTGGAAACCTAGTAGGGTGCAAGATTCTTTTTGCTATGGATGTGTGGGAGCATGCTTACATGATAGAATATGAATTAGACCGAAGTAAATATATTGGGGCAGTTTTCCAAAATACGGATTGGAAAATTGTTGAAAAACGCTATGAAAAATATGCCAAAAAATGAGGAATTGATAGGGGATGAGATTACTCTGCCGACCTCTGATCAAAAACTACTGGAAGAGTGTGAAGTGCAAAGCTATCGCTCTAGCGGAAGCGGAGGACAGCATGTCAATACAACAGACAGTGCGATCCGATTAAAGCATATTCCTTCAAGAATTACTGTTACCTGTAGCCAGGAAAGGAGTCAATATCTCAATAAGATGATTTGTCTCCAAAAGTTGCGCGCAAAAATTGCACGTCTGAATGAAAAACCCCTCCCCAGGGTTGCTACAAAAAAGCCCAGGAGAGCTAAAGAAAAAGTGCTAAAGGAGAAAAAACAGCTTTCTTTGAAAAAAAAACTTAGAACTAAATTCCAACCAGGAGATTAGGTTTCCCAATCGGAAAATTTTTTATGCTCTCCCAGAGAAAAGGCATAATCTTCTTTAGTAAAATCGCAAAAAAGCTCGATTACATCACAGTTTTTTAATCGGGGAGCCTCTGAAAAAAAGCTTTTTAAAAAGAGATCAAGAGCATGAGCATGGGTGACTGTGGCGACTTTTTCTCCCGGATGGGCTTCTGCAATTTCTAACGTGAAAGCTTTCATTCTCTCAATTGCTTGGTTGTTGCTCTCTCCTCCTGGAAATTGGGGCCTATCATTTGGATCCGGGTACTTCTCTACTGCCGATTTGCTGTATTCTTCTGAAATTTGATTTGCATCCTCATAGGGGGTGTCCTCTTGTAGACCACTTACCACTTCAATGAGTCTTTGATCTTCTTTCAAATCAACCTTACCGAATAATTGGATAGAGATTTCTGTAGCAGTTTGGATGGCCCTTAGTTTTGGAGAGGTGTACACAACACTAGTATCGTGGTATTTTTTTGCAAAATGGTTCGCAAGTGTTGCAGCTTGCAGCATTCCTATATCACTTAACGGCTCGTTCGTTTTTTCCCCTCTTCTCATTTTGGTTGCATTATTTGGAGTTTCAGCATGACGGATGTACATAATGGTAGTAGTGCACTGTGTGACCATAGTCATCTCCTTGTGATCAAGATGTTACTGAGTTTAGGAGTTTTGATTTATTTTAGGAATAGAATCTATACTTATCAAAATGAAAAAATAGATACCTTAGGCTCTCTCCAAAATAATAGAAGGATGGGATAATTTTTTTAATAATCTCACAAACACATAGAGTAAGGGTGTACCCAAAAAGGCTATAGCCATTTTGACGCTATAGGTGGTTAGGATAAGATAGAAGCTCTTAGAAAGCTCCATTTGCAATCCGAAAAAAAGAACAAGAATAGATACGATTGTCGTATCAACGGCTTGAGAAATACCTATAGCCACACTGCTGCGAAACCAAAGAGCCTTGCCATTTGTTTTCTTGCTAAGCTTAGAAAAGACAAATACATCAGTGAGCTGAGCACAAAGGTAGGCAAATAGGGAAGAGCCAAGTACAATCCCACTTGCATGAAAGGTGGCTTTGATAGTTTGTTGAGACTCTTCTGCGGATAAGGGACTTACTTCGGGGGAAAGAATCCAAAACGGATGAGGTGGAAGTAAAATAATGAGCTGTACAAATAAAAAGGCAAAAAGGGTAACGAAAAAACCCAAATATACCATAAAACGAGCATGCTTTTTTCCGTAAACTTCTGTGATGAGGGCATTAAAAACAAAGGTGATCGGATAAATGATCAAGCTTGCTGGCAAAGGTAAAGAAAAGAAACTAAAAATTTTAGTTCCAATGAAGTTCGTTATAATGAGAACTACACAAAAAATAGCTACAAGTACTACAAAGCACTTTTCTTTTAGCGAAAATTCTTGAGAAGAGGGATGCACTTAGGTCTTCTCTAAACTTTTTCTAGACAGTTTGCGAATTTGAAGGGTAATGAATCCAACAAAAGCCAAGCTAAGCAGACACATAATACCAGATGGCATAAATTGCTGTGTTTTAACGAGTCTATAGGTAAAAAAAGCGTCTAAAACACCTGCATAGAAAATTGCACTATATAGGCCGAGCATTTTGCCCTTCCAAGTAGCTATCATAGTACTTAGGAGAAATAAACCTGAGACACTTCCTAAAACTAAGGAAATAATACTTCCAGCCTTAATGTAGCCTATTGTCCCACCAGCTATGATAGTTATGGCATAAAAAAAAGTAACCCAAGCAGAAAATTTCAAGGTAAGCCCCCTTTTTAATCGCTAATTTTGTATTATATAACGAAGAAGATCGTTTTGGAAATAACAAAAAAGTAAAAGGTAAATTTTTTTTTATGAATACGGAGCTTTTAGTCCCTAAAGATCTTGAGAAAGCCGCTCATTTTCTCCGTATGGGGGAAATTGTTGCTTTCCCAACAGAAACTGTATATGGCCTAGGTGCACGTATTTTTG
>DAIEPN010000154.1 GCA_027348355.1 Chlamydiota bacterium
AAAGATTTACCTCAAATCCAAATTTATCTTGGTAAAATCTGTTCTTCAAATTTCCTTTTCCCACCTGTCTCATCAAATCTAAAAGCCTCATCATGGGCTGGGCCATACGCACGGTAAACCAAATCGTCACGCCACTACCCAAAAGTAAACAACCTAAAAAAAATAGAGAAAAACGATAGTATTCATCTCTGGCATTTATAGAAAAAATTTGCGAACTGGGCACTTCAATTACAACAGAAAAATCAGTCTTTTCAATGGGAATGTTAATTCCAAACCTGGGAAGTTGTTGGAAAAAAAATCGAGTCAAATATCCCTCAGTTTGAAAAATAGGGAATGTCGCATTTTTTTCTTTTTCGAGATCCTCTATTGAAGCCATTTGTATCTGTTCAAGGTCAAATTCTGGATCCGTGGACATAAACAATTTATTCTTTTCTACAAGTGCAAGCTCAAAAGTATAGGGTAAATAGTCTAAAGCTACGCTCCTTTCCAAAAGACGCATGGCAGGAACTCCGCTGACTAAGTAAGCTTGGGGTCCAATCTTATCTTTCTCATAAATTGCAATGCCGACAAAAAGTTCCTTTTCTCCAGTTGCAGGATCCATTTCTAAAAAAGCGGCTTGTCCCTTTTCTTCTACTAATTTTAAGTCTCCACTAAAAAAAATTTCCTTTCCAACACGGTTATCTCTACTTGAAACATAATAAACAAATTGACCTGAAGCATCTTTCTTAATGAAATAAAGAGAGGAAAGATGTTGCTTTGCAGCAATATCTTTGAAAAAAGGGCAGTAAAATGGACAAGGCTTTTCCTCTTTGAGAAGCTCTTCAAACACCGAGAACAAGTTCCAGGTTTGAAGGTTATGGGTCTGGGATTCAATAAAAAAATCAACTCCATTTTGATAACTTCTTCCAATCAAGCCGAGCTCTAATCCAAGTTCATTAAGCTTAGTACGATACAATCGATATAAGGTGACAGCATCGTATAAAAAAACGGGGGTCATGATAAGTGTAACGCATAAAAAAAGAACCCGCGGACCCAACGAATCCTTCATTTTACGATATCTGTAAACAAGTCCTTTAGAAGGTTTCTTGGGTTCTGGACCTTCAGGTCTTGGATCTTTAGATTCAGCCTTGCCCTGGAATTGAGATTCTGCCATGATAGTAATCCTGCAAATAGTCAATTAATCTTTATGATATCACGAGAGATCTCAAGTTTACAACACCCGATCGTAAAACACTTTATCTCTTTGAGAAAAAGTAGATCTTACAGATATGAAAATCAAAGCGTCTGTATCGTTGGAAATAAAATGATCGAAGAACTTTCTCATAAAAATATCTTTTCTACAATCCTAGTTGAGAAAGGCTTTGTGTATCCCTCTTCAATTCGCGCATCGCAAATTTTTTTTGTTACCCCAGAGATTTTAAAAAAGGTCAGCGGAGTAGAAAGTCCAGAGCAGATTATCGCCGAAATTCCTTTGCCAAAAGAAGATCCTTTAGAAAATAAACAATTTCTTCTTGTGCTGGATCAAATCTCGGACCCGGGTAATTTAGGAACCCTACTTCGGAGCGCAAAAGCCTTTAACTGGGAAGGTGTATTTATTACCGAAAGTAGTTGTGACCCATTCAATGAAAAGGCCCTTCGCGCTGCTAAAGGCGCAACATTTGCACTACCGATGCGCCTTGGATCATGGCAGGATTTTGTAACTATTGCTAAAAAAAATAACATGTACTGTTTTGTTGCTGACCCAAGAGGAAAGTCTTTTCAAAACATTTTGTTTGCCCCTCCTTTGGCTTTAATTTTATCCAACGAATCGCATGGAAGCTCACAAGAAGTGAAAAACTGTTGTATTCCTATATGTATTCCTATGGAGGGAGACATGGAATCTCTTAATGTGGGCATGGCAGGAAGTATTCTTCTTTACAACATGAAGAGGGGCGTATGAGCAAAGACGAATTTCTTAGGTATGAAGAAGACTTTCATGCAAAAGATCGTAAAATGCACCGTAAAGAAAGAAAAGAAGCAAGCCAAAAAGATCGTTCTAAATACAAAAAATCAGATCAAGATCAAAAGAAAAAACTCGCACTCGACTCTTTACCCCTTGAAAAAGATGAAACACTATCCAAAGGACTAGTGCTTGCAGTCACTTCGGAAGGGATTGCAGTCACTTGCGAAAACCATATCTATCTTTGCTCCCTTAAGGGAAATCTCAAGCAGGAAAAAAGTCGCAATAAAAATTTAATCGTTGTAGGTGACGAGGTCCTCTTTACACCCCAAAATCAGACCGAAGGGGTGATAGCTCAAATCGAAAAAAGACATTCGATCCTCTCCAGAGCAGACAATTTATCTAGGCGTAAACAACAACTCATCGCTGTAAATATAAACCAAGTGCTGATCGCTTCAAGTGTTCTCCTTCCTCCTATAAAACCTTATTTAATTGATAGATACATCATTGCTGCCAAAAAGGGGAATCTCACACCGATTATTATAATCAATAAAATAGACCTTTTAGACACTCCCCCTAAAGAAGTCCCAGCAGAAGAAGTGGAAAAAGAAAAACGCCTTTATGAAGAATTACTTGTCATTTACAGAGACTTACAGATTCCCGTTTATCCTGTTAGCGCAAAAACTGGGCAGGGCATAGAAGAATTGAAAAAGGCTATGCAAAATACAACGTCGGTATTTTCTGGCCAGTCTGGAGTGGGGAAATCCTCTCTTATCAATCTCGTTGTAGGAACGGATTTACCTATTGGAAATATTGTGGAAAAAACAAGTAAGGGCTCGCATACAACTTCAACAGCTCACCTTCTTCCCTTGGCAACTGGAGGATTCTGCATCGACACTCCTGGCATTAAGAGTTTTGGAATTTGGGATTTAGAAAAAAAAGAAATTCAAGAACATTTTCCTGAAATCCATTATTATTCTCAAAATTGTAAATTTCCCGATTGCCGCCACATGCACGAACCTGGATGCGCAGTCATAAAAGCAGTAGAAGATAACCTTATTTCTTCCTTGCGATTTGCTTCCTACTCCGCTTTAATAGAAGATCTTTCAAAAGAACATCAGAACCGTTAACCATATATTTAAGAGGCTTCCCATGTCAGAAATTGAATCAATACACGCCTTAGAAATTCTCGATTCTAGAGGAAATCCTACGCTTGAAGTCACTGTCAAAACTAAATCAGGCCATGTAGGTAAAGCAGCTGTACCTTCCGGAGCATCAACTGGAGAACACGAAGCAATTGAACTACGAGATGGCGAGAAAAGATATTTTGGAAAAGGGGTGCAAAAAGCAGTTCAAAATGTAAACGGCCCTATCGCTAAGCTGTTACATGGTAAATGTGTGTTGCAACAAACATTTTTAGATTCTTTGATGATCGCAGAAGATGGCACTGAGAACAAAGGTAAATTAGGTGCGAATGCAATTTTAGGAGTTTCTTTAGCAATAGCCCGCGCCGCAGCAAATACGCTCGGAGTGCCCTTATATCGCTATATTGGAGGTTGTCATACAAACTTACTACCTCGTCCTATGATGAATATCATTAATGGGGGAGCTCATGCTGATAATTCACTTGATTTCCAAGAATTTATGATCCGTCCAATCGGCCTTCCTTCTTTTCGCGAGGCTGTTCGCGCAGGTGTAGAAATTTTTCATACTTTGAAAAAACTCCTCCAAAAAGAAGGTTATACAACTTCTGTTGGCGATGAAGGAGGATTTGCACCTAATCTTTCTTCTAACGAACAGACCCTAGAATTTATCATGAACGCTATCGAACAAGCAGGATACAAGCCAGGAAAAGAAATCTCTATTGGCTTAGATTGCGCAGCTTCGGAATTCTATGACAAAGCTTCGAATTCCTACATCGAAGCCAAAAAGAAAAAAGCAGGAGAAAAGTTTGCTTCCAGATCTGCTTCCGAAATGGTGACTTACTTTGAAGAACTTTGTAAAAAATACCCTATTGACTCCATTGAAGATCCATTAGATCAAAACGATTGGGATGGGTGGAAACTCATGACTGCTCGCATGAAAGATAAAGTTCAAATTGTAGGCGATGATCTTTTTGTCACAAATACCAAGTTTTTACAAAAGGGCATTCAAGAAAAAGCTGCAAATGCCATCTTAATTAAAGTAAACCAAATTGGTACGCTTACTGAAACCCTAGATACAATCCAGCTGGCTAAACAAAATGGCTATGGCACCATCATATCTCATCGATCAGGAGAAACAGAAGATACTACGATTGCCGATATTGCGGTTGCAACTAGAGCCGGACAAATCAAAACGGGATCTCTTTCTAGATCAGATCGAGTTGCAAAATACAATCGACTTTTAGAAATTGAATCTGAATTAGGGGAAAGTGCAATTTACTAAGTAAATAGTAAAAAATCATGTTAATTGAAATTTTAATATAAAATAAATTAGCTTCTTCTTATAAGAAAAAAATGTAGTACCTTGGAGGAATTTCCATGCGCCATACATTTTTCTTATTCGGAGAAGCTGAGAAAGGGGACTTTTGCACACCTCTTACTTGTAAATCCCTTCCCCAACTTGCTGATACTTTCGGGAATCCTCCTGAAGACAGTCTAGGAATTATCTACGGCGTACAAGCTCTGCTCTATAAAAGAGACCTTATTTTTTTTCGTGTAAAGGAAGAGGGATATAGTATCCAAGACTATATGAGAGGGATTAAACTCTTACAGAATCAAAATGCCCTCCCCCCAGTTTCGGCGATATGCCTACCAGGGGTGGGAGATGTGGAAATTATTGAAGAAATCAGTCACGTATGCCAAATTCATAAAAGCTGTTTGATCATCAATCAAAAAGACTTATATGACTATTTAACGACACCTTATTTACTAAAATAACTGACAAGGCCGTCTTGAGTTGGGATCATAGCCTTCTGTCCGGCCTTCCAATTCGCGGGACATACCTCTCCATGAGCATCAAAGAAAATGAGTGCATCTAAAAGGCGTAATGCTTCTTCCACAGATCTTCCAATCGGCAAATCATTAACGAGTTGATGACGTACAATCCCTTGTTTATCAAGTAAGAATTGACCGCGGTAAGCAACACCGTCTTCTTCTTTCAAAACATTGTATTGTTTAGCAATGCTCTTTGTAAGGTCGGAAACAATCGGGTAGGTAACGCCCTGGATTCCCCCTTGATTTTTTGGAGTATTCACCCATGCAAAATGTGAGTAGCAGCTGTCAACAGAACATCCGACAACATGAGCATCTCTTTTTTCAAATTCTTCTAAACATTCTTGAAAAGCATGTAACTCCGTAGGGCAAACAAAAGTAAAATCCAATGGGTAAAAGAAGAAAAATACGTACTTTCCTTTTAAGTTCTGCAATGAAAAATTCTCTACAATTTCTCCATCTACAACCGCTTTAGCCACAAAATTTGGGGCTTGTTTTCCTATTAGATTATCCATAATTTTTCTCCTTAATAAATGTTATGCTTCGAGGAGCCAATCTTCTGCTCCAATCGTAGTTTCAGGACCGTGCCCTGGAAAGACCTTCGTATTTTTAGGCAAAGCCGAAAGTTTTCTAAGAGAATTCCTCATTTCCAAAGGATTCCCTGTTGGTAAATCAACTCGTCCCATTGACCCTTGAAAAAGCGTATCTCCAGAAAAAAGAGCATTTTGCTTTTCTAAATAAAAACAAACACACCCTGGTGAATGGCCTGGGGTATAGATAACTCGAACTTCAAGATTGCCTATAAAAATTTTTTGATAATCCGACAAATGTTCGATAGATTCAACCTTCTCCCAAGAGGTAAACATAGGCAGTTTATCACTGCCTGGGCGAATCACATTCCCTGCATCATTTGGATGAACCCAAACAGTAAGGCCATTTTTCTTACATAGGGCCGCATCAAGTATATGGTCCCAGTGAGAATGAGTAAGAAGAAGGGTATCCACAATAAGTGAATTTTTTCTTATACAGTTCGCGGCTTCGTTCCAGATCCCAAGAGGCGCATCGATAATTGCAGCTTTTTTTGTTTCTGTGCAGCCTAGTAAATATCCATTTGTAGATAAGGGGCCGCAGGGGAAACATTCTACAATCATTGAACCTCCAAAGACAAGTGCACCGGAGAGGATTCGAACCTCTGACCTCTTGGTTCGTAGCCAAGTACTCTATCCAGCTGAGCTACCGGTGCCTAGCTTAATAAGCATAGGCTAAATAAGAGTTTATATCAAGCCTATTCCCTGGTAATTGAGGGAAAAGGAAAACATGAGTATCTTGACGGGCAAGCTTTCAAAAAATTATTGCACAGTCTCTTTATCTTTTCTTTGAATTAGCTGATACTCACATCCGAAAACTATGTTAGTAAACTCTATCCTTCCTGTGTGAACAAGATTTCGAACTCTAAACCAGGGTCAAGTATGGTCAAGTCGATATTGATCAAGGTTTCGATTCAAAAATTCAGCAGATGCGGCTTGCTTTACATTCTCGGCAATATCGCGCATTGTAAAGTTACAGTCCTTCTCAGATGGGTGAACGATCAATTCCCCTAAAACCACAACATCTCCTAGTTGGAATGTTTCATCGTAGGGAAGACGAATGGTTACGCTCTTATTTTCTCCGATAAAAAGATCTCCATCTTCTACAATAGAATTTGTAACTTGGTCTTTTTTAACACCCAAAAAATGTACATCTCTTATTCTCGGTGAATTTAATGCTCCTGTTATACCTGCCATTACATCCATTTCTTACTTTTAAAAGAACTATTTTTAATCCGGTTAATTTTAAAAATCAAAATTTATTAATTAAAAATTTCTGTTTGAATAAAGAGTTGAATTTTTATATAATTTTAAATAAAAAGAATTTATGTCTATTCTAACTCCGTACCACCATCTCTTTTCCGTAAAACTAGAAGCTTCCCTTTCCGAAGCTCGAAAAGAATTGAAAAAAAACGGTCTAAAAGAAATTTATACGGTTGAAGATAAGAGTCAAGGAATGCGCTTTCTAGGGGGCTATTCAACTTCGTCTAGCCCGCCAGAGAAACTTATACTAGTAGACTATGTTGAAACCTGTTCAACGATCGATTGGGAAGCTCAGGCAAGAGAATTCTCTCCTTATTACTTGGAAGGACTATTACAGATCCCTTTAGTTCATTTCGGAAAGAGCGAAGCCACTTTAAAATTGCTTCCCGGAGAAGGTTTTGGAGACCTGTCACATCCAACAACCGAAATGATGCTGTCTACACTAAGCACCAAAGTGGAAGATAAACTTGTCCTAGATATCGGCTGTGGAAACGGAATTTTAAGTTTTGCATCCTCCTATTTTGGGGCTAAAAAAACATGGGGCATCGATATCGAAGAAAAAGCAATTGCGCTTGCAAATGAAAATCTAAATCTGAACCAGTTAGAAAATCTAGTACAGTTTTTTCACAATTCGGAATATTGTACAAAGCCAGTTCCAGATGTTATTTTACTCAATATGATTTCTTCTGAACAAAAAATCGCTTGGAACAGCTTTCCTCATCTTCATGAGATTCCTTTAGAAATCATTACCTCAGGTATTTTGAAATCCCAAAAGGCCAATTATTTAGAGATTTGTAGTTTACATAATTGGGAGGTCGTAGAGGAAATAGAGAAAAATGGATGGCTTACATTCGTTCTCTCTCAAACATAGAATAGGTAAATCCAATTTATTCAACTAAATATCTTCTTATTTTTCTTTTCTAACAAACCAGCCAGGATTTATACTTTACATTAAGATTCTTTTACCAGCAGTACAATGAAGATTACACATCGATCTCTCAT
>DAIEPN010000156.1 GCA_027348355.1 Chlamydiota bacterium
AAGTATTAATGCAGGAGCTGGAGGAACAGAAGCTTGTGATTGGGCATTGATGCTCTCTAGAATGTACCAAAGATGGGCTACAAAGAGAGGCTGGAAGGTAGAAGTCATAGACACTGTTGAAGGGGAAGTGGTGGGGATTAAGAATATTACCTTTAAATTTTCGGGGCCTTTTGCTTATGGATACTCTAAAGCAGAAAAGGGTGTTCATAGACTCGTGCGGATCTCTCCATTTGATAGCAATGCGAAAAGGCATACAAGTTTTGCATCTGTTGATGTAACTCCTGAAATTGATGATGATATTGCAATTGAAATTCGCCCCGATCAAATCCGCGTGGATACGTATAGAGCCTCTGGCGCTGGGGGACAGCATGTAAATAAAACTGACTCTGCTGTGAGAATTACTCATTTGTCTACTGGTATAGTCGTGTCATGTCAGAGCGAAAGAAGTCAGATCAGCAACCGAGAAACTTGTATGAAGCTTCTTCGTGCAAAACTATACGAAAAAGAAATTATGGAAAGAGAGAGCAAACTGCAGGAGTTTGCTGGGGAGAAGAAGGAAATCGCTTGGGGTAGCCAGATTCGAAATTATGTCTTTCAACCCTACACATTAGTGAAAGATACACGCACTAAGTACGAAAGTGGAAATATTCAGGCTGTTATGGACGGAGATTTAGATGATTTTATTAATGCTTACTTAAAGGAATTCGGATAATGCTTACAGGCACCCCTTCCTATGATATCCGCTATACGACACCGTTGGATGCCCCTTCTCTTAAAAGTTGGCTAGAAAAACCAGGTATGCTCCATTTTTTTCCTATTTCAGAAAAAAATGAGATCGAAAATGCTGTCAATTCTTGGATTAGCTTTTATAAGTATAAAGCAAGTCTTACTGCTACGATTGATGGTAAGCCTTGCGGGATCGCAACGTTATTTTTATCTCCTTATCGTAAAGTGGCCCACCACAGCTTTTTTAAGATCATTGTAGATCCACAGTATCAAAGACAGGGCGTAGGTGGGTCTCTTCTTAAAAATATTAAACACCTAGCAAAAACTTATTTCAGACTTGATATAATCCATATAGAAATCATCGAGGGAAATCCTATTACGCATCTGCTTGAAAAGCATCAGTTTGAACTCTTTATGAGACAAGAACGTTATTTTAAGGACGATGGTAAGTACTACGCACGTCTTCTTTATAAGTGTTATCTATCTAAGGAGTCTGCATGAAATCAGAGATTTCTGTGCGTTTTACAGAACTTGAAGATGCTCTTTATTTGAAAGAGTCTCTTATGGAGCCTGAAGTCCTACAATGGTTTCCAATGGCAGATGAGAGAGAGGTTGACTACGCCGTACGTATATGGATAGGGTATTCAAAATGGAAAGCAGGACTTACGGCCCTTTGGAATGGTGAACCTTGCGGTTTTTCGGTTCTCTATTTGCATCCCTATAAAAAAATTGCCCATCAGTGCCTCTTTGGGGTAGTTGTGCGTAGTGGTTATCAGGGCAAAGGTGTCGGTACTCGTATTATAGAGGAAACGATAAAGCTGGCCAAAGAGAGCTTTAAAATCGAAGTGCTGCATTTAGAGGTCTATCAAAAGAACCCAGCTAAGCGTCTTTATGAACGCATGGGATTTTCAGAGTATGGCTTTGACAAAGATTTTATTAAAATAGATGGGCAGTATGTTGGTAAAACCTGTATGCAGAAGATGATATGATCGTAGTTGAGTTTTTTGAGAAAATGTTCCAAAGAAGGCCTGTGCCGTCAAAAATAGAGTACATGCAGGAAGAGACATTTGTAGAAAGTCACTTTAAAATAAAACGGATGTATGACGAACTCAACGTAGAGTATTTTCAAAATAAGGTGAATGCGTCCATTGTCTGGTTCGGAGACAAACATAAAAAATCTACTCGTAAAAAAATTCTTGGGTCCTACGATATTTCTCAAAATAAAATTAAAATTAATAGGATACTAGATCATTCGGACGTGCCTTATTTTTTTGTTTCCTTTATCATTTTTCATGAAATGCTCCATTCTGTCTATCCGCCAAAAAGAGGGAAAAGAGGAAGGTGGCAAATTCACCATAGAGAATTTAAACAAAATGAAAGGAACTTTTCCGAATATGAACGCGCTAAAGCGTGGGAAAAGGCGAATAAACATAGATTTTTAGTTATCTAGAGGATTTGGATTATGGCTGGACATAGTAAATGGGCAAATATAAAGCATCGTAAAAACAAGGCAGATGCTGCTAAAGGGAAAATCTTTTCCAGATTGACTAAAGAGATTATTAGTGCTGTTAAACAAGGTGGTAGCGACCCAAAAAGCAACTCTAAATTAAAGATCGTACTCCAAAAAGCGAGAGAGGCCAACCTTCCCGCTGATAATATAGAGAGAAATATTAAGAAAGCTTCCAGCGCCGATCAAGCGGACTATACAGAAATGACCTATGAGCTCTATGGTCATGGCGGTGTGGGCATTATCGCTGATGTCATGACTGACAATAAAAACCGAGTCTCCTCAGATATGCGTATTGCAACTAATAAAAGAGGTGGCGTGGTCGCAAACCCTGGGGCTGTAGCTTTTAATTTTGATCGCAAAGGGGTAATCCAAGTTGTTCGCAAAAATGCAGTGGAAGACGATCTGTTCTTAACTGTTTCGGAAGCAGGTGCGGACGATTTTGAAGTGACAGAGGATATGTATATTATCATGACCCCTCCTGAACTTCTCTACCAAGTCAAAGATGTGATCACTCAAATGGGAGTGGCTGTCGAGGGTGCTGAGCTAGAAATGATCCCCAAGAACTATGTGGAATGCGATAGCGAGGCTGCAACTGCAAACTTAAGCTTGATTGAATGGTTAGAAGCCCTTGATGATGTAGATGCTGTCTATCATAACATGAAAGAATAACCGCTTATAATCAATATACGAAAAGGTTCATATGATAGCTGCTTCCAAAGCAACTTTAAGAGGGGCTTCATGGTTTTTAGATACTTCAGTAAAATACGTAACTACAACGAAAGGTTTTAAAACTACAGTTACTAAAGCTCCGGGGAATTTGGCGTATCTGAAAAATGCATTTTATACAGATGAAGAAATGATCCCGAGTGAAAGGAAGTTTATTAAAATATTAAAGTTCACAAAATATCTGATTGGCCTTTCTGAATTATTACAAAACACACACAATCTGAAAGAGCGCTCTAGGTCATTATACAAGCTATATCCAGGAAGACAAATTTTTCAAGTTACAGTGAATACGTTTAGAAATCGTTTGAGCGATAACACTGTGAGTCATTGGAAAAAGGCTTTAGATATAGGTTATGACCTCACACATTTGTTTATTCAGTTTCCTGATGAATCTAGAAATGCTTTTTGGGAAACTACTGTAGATGCCGGCTTCGGGGTAGTAGATCTTATTAACCCATTCAAAGATACTACAGACCTTTGTAGAAAGCTCCGTTTGAGTTCCCTTACAAAAAAAGATGCACTTTATAAAAATATTGTGGACTTAGGAAGCCTAGCATTCATGATTGGGCATGGACGCAAAACTGTAAAAAACGTCATTCAAGCTTTTTTAAGCTATAAACAATGTAAGTATGCTGCATGCATCAGCAAATGCATCTCTTCTAGTAAAAATAGTGCTTATGTTGGTCTTGGATTGATATTGATTCTTGAAAGTCGTTTTGGAGCGTCTCTTCCAAAAGATTATGAGCACAAGATCAAGTCTGTACTCGCCGCTACTACAACATTCGGCTCAATTATAGGTTACTATCATTCTACTTACTTTGGACTAAAAAGTAAGCGCTGAGAATATTCTTTCCCTTTGCTATACGTTCTAATTTCTTTCTATGATGTAATTTTTTTCTAACGAAAAACAATAATCTTGCTGTAATTGCTAAATTTTAATATTAGTGTATTTAATTATAATTATTTGTTTTTTGCATTTTATTTAAAGTGGGCTGATGGGAATAACAGCAGAATCAGTTGTTTTACAAAATGACCCTTCACAGATTGAAAAAAATGAGAGGTCTCGTATTGTAGAACTGGTACGGCGCTTTGGAGGATGTACGACGGATGCCGTTTTAGATCCTTCCATGCAATTTTTTGAGCTTCAAGGTACGAGCGGCTTTATCAGTTATCGCTTGAAAGCAGGGTGTGTTGTTATCTTTGGAGATCCTGTATGTAGCGAAAAAGATAAAGTTGCACTTGCAACTGCATTTCATAACTTTGCAAAAGAGAAGAATAAAAGAGTGGTCTATATTGCAGCTTCCGAGCCCTATACCAAGTGGGCAATAGAACATGTTTGTAAGGTTGCAGTTCAATTCGGAGAAGAATTCATTTTAGATCCCTTATGCGATCCTAGGAAAAATACAGGAACTCATGGAAGTTTAGTACGTAGGAAGGTCAAAAGCGCTCTTAGAGAGGGCGTAACCATTCATGAATACGTCACAAAAGATAGAGAAGTAGAAAAGGCTATCGAAGAAGTAGGGGAGCAGTGGCTAAAATCGCGTCGTGGCCCTCAGGTCCATATATCCAATGTCTATCTATTTGAAGATCGTATTGGCAAAAGGTGGCTCTATGCAAAAAAAGACGATAAAATTATTGGGATCATTTGTCTGAATCAACTAGAAGCTTATCAAGGATGGCTTCTCAATCACCTAATGAATGTACCAGGAGTTCCTAGTGGAACTTCTGAATTACTTGTTGTATCAGCACTGGAAACTTTAGCAAAAGAAGGATGCCGCTTTGCAACGGTTGGAATTGTGGCAGGCAGTGAACTCGAAAATATCATGGGATTAAGTAAGCCCTTAACATGGCTTCCATGTGGGGCGTTTAAACTAGTTACGAAGGCCATAGGCATCGACGGTCTCAACACATTCTGGGGTAAGTTCCATCCCCGTAACAAACCACTTTACCTTTTATTTAGCCATAATCATCTTGGTTTGCGTGAAGTTCTGGCACTTAAAAGCGCTTTAAATGGGAAATCTTAGAGGAAAAATTATGGATGCACTCACTACAAAATTCATCACATCGGCTCAAATCCCCTTGGTGATTGAACCCAAGGATAAGCAAATCCAGCTTCCCGAATTATTAAGCCTTCTCAGTACAGAAAATG
>DAIEPN010000187.1 GCA_027348355.1 Chlamydiota bacterium
TATTTTCAGAGTATTTACATAGGCTTATTTCTTATCTTCCTGATGCATTGGCAGTCTTTTGTTTACTTGATGTAGAAAAGGAATCTTCTTTTGCTAAAGCAGCTCACCTTCTTTCAAAAGAGCGTTTTCCCTATGTTCACCTTATTATAAGAGGATCAATTCATCCTTTTGGAGAACTGATATGGGATGATACGAGCATTAGAAGTACACCTATCCAAGGTAATATAGTCGTTGGGGTTTGTGTGCCTTCAGAGGAAATTTGTGAACTGTCCCATCTTTCAGACTTGGAGACCATTATTCAATACCTATCACAAAAAGGGATTCCTTTCCGGATGATTTTCGAATCCTTCTTAAATGAACAATGGGAAGAGTTAGAGGAAATTGTGATCATTTCTTCTGGGATTAGTGTACAGGGCAAGAGGAAGCTGCAAGGATTTTGTGCTGCAGGCGGCACAGTAGTTTCGTTCGGGGAGAAATTGGGACTTATTCAAGAGATATCTTTCGAAGATTATAAGAAGAAATCGGAGTAGAGGGATTCGAACCCCCGACCTACTGCTCCCAAAGCAGCCGCGCTAGCCAAGCTGCGCTATACTCCGATTTGCAAGTAAAATGCTACAGTATGTGTAACTTTAAATGCAAGAAGTAATATTTTCTGTATGAAAAAATATGTATATGTCATTTTGGGTTAATCTAAACAGATACAACGGAGTGGGACATGACGTATTGGCGTAAGTTAAAATCTTGTAGCAGACTATATGAACTTGCTGAAAGTCCGATAGATTTATCCGAAGAGGGCGTCCTTACTGCAAAACGTATTGACAGTATGCTTACAGAAACTTTAGGTCTCAAACTTTTTTATGCTACGGAAAGGGTAACTGACCCGGTTCTACAATCTTTGTTCGATTTGGCTGAAGAGACGAATGCTATAGAGCAAATGGAAGGGATGCAGGCGGGTAAAATAGTGAATTTCATACATGGGTATGAATGTGAAAATCGTCCAGCTTTGCATACGGCTATGCGTGATTTTTTTGAAAATCGCAATTCATCTTCTGAGGCTGCTGAAGCCTCACAACTTGCTTATCAAGAATTAGAAAAACTCAAAGATTTTCTATACAATATTGATTCTAAGCAGAACTTTACAGATGTAGTGCAAATTGGAATCGGAGGATCGGATCTTGGGCCACAGGCCGTATACTTAGCTCTCGAAGCTTATCACAAGACAGGGAGAAAAGTGCATTTCCTCTCAAACGTTGATCCTGATGATGGTGCTGCAATTTTTCGAAAAATCAATCCTAAAAATACCCTCTTTGTGATTGTTTCTAAATCAGGTAGTACTTTGGAGACGCGCACAAACGAATATTTTGTGAGAGAGTTTTTAGCTAACGAAGGTATTGATCCCTCTCAGCATATGGTGGCCATTACTGGAAAGGGGAGTCCTATCGACGATCCGAGCAAGTATTCAGCATCTTTTTATATTTGGGACTATATTGGAGGAAGATATTCGGCCACCTCTATGGTTGGATGTTTTATCCTTGCTTTTGCTTTGGGTATGGATCGTTTAATTGAGTTTTTAAGGGGAGCAAATGCTATGGATAAGATAGCTCTTCGAAAGGACTATAAAGCGAATTTACCTCTTCTATCTGCATTGCTTGGAATTTGGAACCGAAACTTCTTAGGCCTTCCAACTGTTGCAGTGATCCCCTACTCTCAAGCTCTTTCTCGTTTTCCCGCCCATCTACAACAACTGGACATGGAATCCAATGGAAAAAGGATCTCCAAACAAGGCAACCCTGTTGATTTTGAAACAAGTCCAATTGTTTGGGGGGAGCCAGGAACTAATGGCCAGCATTCATTCTTTCAAATGATCCATCAGGGAACTACTGTTGTTCCTTTAGAAATGATAGGATTTAAAGAGAGCCAATATCGGGAAGATGTCATTTACGAAGGAACGTCGTGTCAAGAAAAACTTCTATCTAACCTTTTTGCCCAGTCACTTGCTTTGGCCATGGGGCAAAAAAACGAGAACCCTAATAAATTTTTTCCTGGAAATAGACCTTCTCGTATTTTATTTGCAGATAGGTTAGATCCCTATACGATGGGAGCTTTACTATCCTATTACGAACACAAAGTAGCCTTCCAAGGTTTTATTTGGGGTATAAACTCTTTCGACCAAGAAGGAGTTCAGCTTGGCAAGGTGCTTGCTTTGAAATTCCTAGACCTTTTCCTTCACGCAAGAGAAGGAAAAGGAGTGGAATCTAAAGAATTTTCGCAAGGACTAGCTTATTTTAAGCACCTATTGAATTAGCTTATGTTAGCTGGATCTTTTATTTTAACAGCAATATAGATGTTTGGAAGTATGTCCATGTTGAAACCTAATTGCAGCTCAAAACCAACACTAGAAAGAAAGTCTATGACTTTTTGGTTCATTTTATGGCAAATCCCTGGAGGAAATGAAGGAA
>DAIEPN010000189.1 GCA_027348355.1 Chlamydiota bacterium
GGAGCAAAACGACGAAGTGCAGAAGCATCGGCGCCAACACCCATTTCTAAAACACAGTGCATCAGGATGAGTTCTTCGTTAACAGCAACTCCAATTCCACCACCTGCCATCTGTCCACCAAGCATTGAGCCTTCAAGAAGAGCTTCATAAAGTTGCAAACGAACTTTAGGATCTTTTGGCAGTCCATCCAATATAGGAGAGTAGAGATAAAGTCGGTCTGAATTAGGTTCAAAAGTCAAATGCAGTGAAAAGGTATTGTCAATACCTAGAATACAGGTATAGTTTTCATCGAACTTTAATCCTTCCAAATTAAGTTCTTTTCCGAACTCTTTTAAATTAGCTTTTGCGTTCTCCAATGACATGCAATCTTCTCCTTATCTGTAGTAGTTGTTTACTTTTTATCGCTATGTATCTATGAACAACTAGCAATTCATAATGGTAGAGCTAGTGTTACAATCACATAGAATAATAGCAACAAAAAACATAATCTTTTGATGTCTGCCCTAATTTCTTTTCAGAAAAAAGGCAGGCCATTGTAAAGTTAATATTTTTTAAGTGTTTCATTTTAACCCAACAATTTTAATTTTCAATGAAAAAAATTGAAATGGGGAAATTTCTATAACAATCAGATAAAAAAGGTTTTTCATGGAAAGCATTTATAAAACAAATCGAGGTTCAGCTCTTCCTCTAGGTGTTTCAAGAAAACAAAAAGGAATAAATTTTTCTTTATTTTCAGAACATGCAAAGGAAGTTCGACTAGATCTGTTTCGACCCGGTGAAAAAATTCCTTTGGTCAAAATTGCCCTGGACTCTGATTATCATAGAACTGGGCATATCTGGCATATTTGTATAGAAAATCTACCTGAAGACATAGAATATGGATATCATGTAGATGGTCCCCACATACCCAAAGAAGGACTTCGCTTCACCCCATTAAAAATTTTAGTTGATCCGTATGCAAAATCTCTTAATACGACAAATGTATGGGGAAATTTTCCAAACCAATTACTAGGAAAAATTATCTTAGATCCCCCCTTTGATTGGGAAAATACCAAACCACCGCGTCTTGATTGGAAAGACCTTGTTATCTACGAAATGCATGTGCGTGGATTTACACAAGACAAAACAAGTAATTCTAAGCATCCAGGAACCTTTTTAGGAATCATTGAAAAAATTCCCTATTTAAAACAGCTCGGTATTAATGCAGTTGAGCTCATGCCGATTTTTGAATTTAATGAGAATGAATACGTTCGCATACATCCGGTGACCGGAGAAAAGCTCTATAATTATTGGGGGTACTCCACTTTGAACTTCTTCAGTCCCATGAAAAAATATGCCTCTTCAACTAGTAAAATGTCAGCGATTGAAGAATTTAAACGTATGGTAAAAGAACTTCATAGAAACGGAATAGAAGTTATTCTAGATGTTGTTTTTAACCATACAAGCGAAGGAAATGAAAATGGGCCGATCTACAGCTTTAAAGGTATAGACAACTCAGTATATTACCTTCTTGATAGCGAAGGGAGATACAAAAATTACTCAGGCTGCGGCAATACCATGAACTGTAATCACCCTGTTGTGCGGGATCTGATTTTAGACGCTCTGCATTATTGGGTAGATGAAATGCATGTCGATGGCTTCCGATTTGATTTGGCCTCCATTTTAACTCGGGATGAAAATGGAATGCCTATGGAAAACCCACCTATTGTAAAAGCCATTTCCGAAGACCCTCTTTTTGCTAATACCAAATTTATTGCCGAAGCATGGGATGCTGCGGGTCTTTATCAAGTAGGGAACTTTCCTCATTTTGGTGTCTGGGCAGAATGGAACGGTGTATTTAGAGATGTCGTCCGAAGTTTCTTAAAAGGGACTGATGATAGGGTAGGAGATTTTGCAAGAGCAATTTCTGGTTCAAAAGAACTTTATGGAGAAGATAGAGAACCGTATCATAGCATCAACTTTATCACAGCACATGATGGTTTTACACTAAGTGATCTTGTCACGTACCAAAACAAACATAACGAAGGCAACGGGGAAAATAATCTTGATGGGGCAAATCAAAATGATAACTGGAACTGTGGTGTCGAAGGCCCATCTCCAAATGAAGAAATTTTACATCTCCGTAAAAAGCAGATACGCAACCACCATTTGGCTCTTATGGTTGCTATAGGGACACCCATGGTCCTTATGGGAGATGAGTATGGCCATACTAGAAAAGGAAATAACAATACTTGGTGCCATGATAATGAACTGAATTGGTTTTTGTGGGACCACGCAGAAAAAAATGAGGACTTTACTCGTTTTTATAAAAAAGTGATCCACTATCGTAAAAACCACCCTCTACTAAGAAGAGAGAAATACTTAAGTCCTGCCGATGTAACTTGGCATGGCTTTGATCCAGAAAACCCAAATTGGAGCAGCGAGAGTAGATTTGTAGCCTTTACACTCCACGATCCTTCGAAAAAAAATGAACTGTATATCGCTTTTAATGCTTATTTTAAAGATGTGGATGTCAAACTCCCATTACCAATAGAAAATAAAAAATGGTATCGTGTCATTGACACCTCGCTTGCTGCGCCACATGATTTTTCAGATAATCCTCACAGTCAGGCTCCCATGGAGAAAAATTACCGAATGAATTCTTATTCGGCAATACTTCTAGAAGCTTTTTAAAGAGAATTGCGAAAAAGATAATCTTATCCTATTTAAGAAAAAAATGTTATGCTAGTCTAAGCAAATAAGCAACTTTGTTAAGGACTGTGACTATGCAGAAATGGCTGACTGCTTTTTGTCTTACTCTTTGCGCAGTAAGCTGTAAAAATAGTGATCAAGATTATGCAAAAGTTGAGCAAAAAATCTCTTCTCCATCCGTTGCAATTATTCCAATCTACGATCATTCTACACATCGACTTCCCTGGGATGTTTCAGCAGAACTTACACAAAGTATCCATCATAGGCTTCTTCAAAAGGACAACTTTGTCCTTATTCAACAAAATAAAGCCAGCTCTTTAAAAAAAGCACTTCTTGCGAACCAAAATCCTTTTGCAAAAAATGTTACATGGATGAAAAATGCATTTCCTGGATGTGATTTCGTCGTCTTCATGGAACTTATAGAGCATGAAGAAATCTCACAAATCTCTAAAAAGGCATCTCTAGAAGATTCTTCATCTTATTTACAAGTAGCTCTTCGAGTGCGTGCATTAGATCTTCGAGGGACTTCTCCTAAAGTTGTTTTACAGGAAATTATTTCAAATAGACATTTCCTTCCCGTAAAATTTACGAAAACGAACTTTGTTCAAGTATCATGGGGAGATCAGTTTTATCCCATCTCTCCCGTTGGTGTCGCACACCAAAATTTAAGTAAAAAGGCAACAGAACACATAGCCCATTACATTTCTATTTCACCAAGCCAGGATCATGGTCGAGAGTAAACAAACTACCCTTCTTTCAGGGCAATTAGACACACTTGTAGCTTTTGCAATCATCGCCTTTTTGGTAAATTGGATTGCCTGGTATAATGGATTTTATAAATTCCCTAAGGGCAAGCCTTCTGTCCCTGTGCCAGTCACATTTTTTCAAGTAATCTGCGTATTCGGTATTTATCTTGGAATCATGTATTTTGGAAACATTTTTATAGCGAGTATACTAAAACGTTTTTTTACTCTATCAGAAACTTTAGCGGGTTTTTTTCAATTCATAACAAGTTCATGCGTCCTGTTTGCACTTTATCTATTCTGTAAAACACAGGATAAGACCATTATCCATAAAATTTGGAAAGATCCAGCAAGCCCTTCTACTATTATGCAAGATTTTGGCCTTGGGATTCTGATTTGGTTTATCAGCTACCCTATTGTGATGGTCATAAGTAGCCTCTGTGAGATCATGGTCGTCAATG
>DAIEPN010000192.1 GCA_027348355.1 Chlamydiota bacterium
CGGACAAGGTCTCGAAGCTGCGGATCAGGTCATCGAGATGATAGGGAACAACGTCTCTGAAGCGGAACACCGTCTGCTAGAGGGCGATGCGCATGATCGTGGACGTGCAACAGTGGAGCTTACCGGCGATCTGCTCGCTGCAGCTTCAACTGCCAAACTCGTACCTGGCAAAGTTGTTAAAACAATCACAAACGTTGTCTCCACAGTAGCGGAACGGTTATGCGAGGCGACAGATCCCACAAGGACTCTCAAAGGGGAAGTGGAGACTGCCATTCGTGCGATCCGATCCGACTTGGTGACACGCCCCGAAATCGTTAAGCAAATCGAAGACGAAGGACATAGTGGTGATATCTCCATGCCAAAGGGGTGGCGCAAGTGTGATGGGGAGGGGATCTCGGTCTATCAGGTAGATGCTTTAATCGATAGGGAAAGAGTGGATCGTCTCCCACTGAGTAATGGAAAACCGAATCCAACCTATGGTTGGACCAATGCGGAGAGGATGGCTCATGGCTTGCCTCCGATTGGCACAGACTCCCAACCCGTGCGAATTCAGCAGATGCACTCTGCGGGACAAGATACATTTGTTGAGGTTCTTGGTGGATCAGACTCAGTGGAGGAATACGCCCGTGATCTTCCTCTTGCTCAAGAAAGCGCTTATTGGCGACGTAGATAATTTGGTAACGGGGATCTCGTAAAGGTCAAGAAAAAAAGGTTTCTAAGTTAAGGGAACGTTTTAGCTAAAGCTACTATCGCTTTATCGAATGCGCCATTCTTTTCAAGCCAAGAAAAGAAAGTTTTTTGAGATGAAGCCTCTTGATGTGCTTAGGTAGTAAAATCTCTTAGCGTATGATTTTTTACAAATTCTGAGGAGACCCCTTGATTGACGCTTTTGCAAGAAGGTAATAGATTATTATCTTTCAATTTCAGGGAAATGATGAAAGGACAACGAGTCGGCTATGTGCGCGTCAGCTCAAGAGAGCAGAATACAAACCGCCAAGCTTGAAGGAATGCAACTTGACCGCATATTCACGGACAAAGCCAGTGGGAAAGATGTGAAACGGCCAGAATTAGAAGCGATGCTCCGTTTTGTGCGCGAAGGAGATATAGTCGTAGTACATAATATGGATCGCTTAGCGCGCAATCTCCTTAAACCGGTTTTCTGTTCCATTGTTTGAGATTCTTAAAATGCAATATTTCATTCAGTTTATCTGCTAAAATGCTACACGTCGAACCTGATTCGCTCAAGGAAATATCGGCAAGCAGGAGGTAGTCTTAAGCCGGTTTTCTGTTCCACTGCGCCTCAAACCCCGATAAGTATTCATTTTATTTCGCAACTGCTTTCATTAAAGGATGGATTACCCCGTAGACATGATGTTTTGGATCCATTACTAGGGTCAAAAGAGGTTTAGCAATACCTTGTATAATACTATTTGGGATGATTCTCTGTTGAACAATGGATTCTAACCCAGGAATTTTATAACCAGTTTTTTCTACTGAATAGTTAGTCATAAGTACAATGAGAATGACTTTAAGATAATCATCAATGGGAATTTCATCTTTTTTAGAAAAATCTATGTTGAGGATCTCTTCGTATATTTTTGGAATGATTTCGATACAATGACGCAACAGTTGTTCTCTTTGTAATTGATTAGCTAGGATCTTTCCACCTTTGATAGTCAAAGTAGATTGCAAAAAATTCCGAACCGAGTCAATTTCTGATAAAGGGGTGGATTTCGTTAAAAGATTTACGATGTTCAGACCGTGGAAACCTCTTTTACTTTGTTGTTCTTTCACAGCTTCTAAACTTGTCGCATTTTGGTAATCAATTAAATCGAAAACTTGTTCAATAAGCTTTTGTAATTGCTTTGTTTCTTCACGGGGAAGAGTTCGTGTGATTAAGTCTGGATCATCAGGTTTTTTTACGGCGGCAAGGATAGTGCGAAGGAAACTTTTTTGTATTTTCTCCGTGTGGGTTAGATGCTTGTCGATTTGCATTTTTATTTTTTTTGAAATATAGCTTTGCATGCTGTATTGGATCAACCGGTTGAAACTCTTTTCAGGAATAATCAAAAAACATTGAATAAGAAGGGAAAAAGCTTTAGTAAGGATAGCAAGAATTCGATTTGTATAGGAAAAGATAGAGGTATTAGAAAACCGAATGCGACTTAGTTCATGGTCGATAATTTTACCAAAAAACAGGGTGGGGGGATATTTAGCCAAAAACCAGCGGCTAAAAGCATGGTAAAGTTCTTGTGTTTCACCATGAAGGCAAGCTAATTTAGTTCGAACATGAGTATCCACTTCTTGTAGATCTTTTGGAGCCTTTTCCCACGCTCCTTCATAAGCCTTTTGCACCTCCAATATATACTCGTCCAAATGGGAATAAACATCTTTTCTAAGCGCTTCAAAATCATTTGCTCCTTTTGCTGCTACAAAGCTTTTTACGTCCCTTTCTAGAATCGTTTTCCAATCTTGCAAGAGAAAAAACAAACATCGCTCCAAAAAATAAGCCGAAATTGTAGCAAATCCTCGAAATAGAGAAAAAGCGGCCTCATCGAACCATAGGTTTCAACTGAATTAATAGGGAACGTAGAATCTTTTGACATGATTTTCTCCAAAACAGAAAGGTATACATTTTCCCCTCTCTGTCTTGGAACCTGAAAGATTCGCCGTTGGCTTGCTTCTTCGGTGAAAAGAGTATCTCTTTTACTCTCCAGAGTACATATATAGTCTAGCGGTTATGGGGCCTGAAAGTTTTTAGGGACATTTGCTTCTTCGGCGTTAGTAAAAAACTACACTCTTCCAAATAGACTTTCCAAGAATATATAGAATGAAGGGATATTTATAAATGTCTTTCAGTTTTCGGAAGAGCCCTTTTTGATAAAACAGTGTTGCTGATAAAAAAAGGCCCCGAGATGATCTTAGGGCCTTTTTCTTTTTGCAGATGCAGCTACTTTGTAGCGGTAAATTCCAATCTATTAGAAACAATATGGATATTCCCTGCGGAATCACTAGGACTAATTTCCATTATGGCATTGGCCATGTCTTGGATATACTCTTTTTGCAGATCTTCAGGAAGATGAGAGATAAAAGGAAGCAGAGGCTTTAGTAAATTAAGAAGGGCCTGTTTATTGGGAATCGCCGCACTCACTTTAGTAGCTTTGCATTTGATCTCGTTAAAACCGGTACCCTTTAACATAGTAAAGTAATCTTCTTGACTATAGTAATGGTGAGGGTCTTCCAAGTTTGGAAAATGGGATGCCCACTTTTCTGATTGTGCCTGCTTCATATATTGGGCTAGTACACCATTAGGATCTTTTTCAGGAATAACAAGAAGAAATTTTCCGTTTGAAGCAAGACTATCATAGATTCTCTTTAAAGCAGTTTCTTGCTCTTTAACCCAGTTCAGACAAAAAAATGAAACCACAACGTCAAACTCCCGTTGGAAAGGTAATGAAACCACATCCGAAACTAAGAAAGACAGATTCTGATGTTGAGTAGTTGAAAAAGTTTGAGAGGCAAACTCAATCATACTAGGAGAAATATCAACACCAGTGACCGCACCTTCGCGAACAAACTCTGTCAAAAAAGACGTAAGTTTACCATCTCCGCATCCTACATCGAGAACACGCTCATTTCCTTTCCAAGGAAAGCTTTTTATGCTTTCCGTTGCCCAAGCTTGTTGGATCTGAGAGTTTTGATGATAGGCTTTAGCTTCTGTAATTCCACTTGCTTCCACTAATAAGCTATATACAAATAAAGTAAAAAAAATTGAAAAAAATTTATATTTTCCCATAGTACATCCTTGTAAATTCGATGGTTATAAAACATCGCTAGAGAACTATAGATAGGATGTAGTTTTTTACCAATTTTTTTTTTTATCATTCTTTACTATTCGTAATAAATTACGAATAGTCATGATCTTTTTCTCATTTGTGGAGTGCTCCCCTTCTAACCTTCCCCTCCCTTTCGCTTATTGTTTTTTTGGAAAACGGCTATTCAGTTTTACTTTTTGAGATGCGAACGAACTTCTTTCAAAGTGCGTGTATTTAAGATGTGTTTTTTTTCCAGCCACCCTTTTCTTGCAACGTTGACGCCAGCAGTAATGAAATGAAGATGATCTGTAAAGTGCGCATCGGTATTGATACAGCAAAGCAGCCCTTTCTCTGAAGCCGCGTGCCAAAACCTCCGGTCCATATCCATACGACTTGGATTCCCATTGATCTCAATCATTTTTCTATTGGCTATTGCGGCATCAATGACTTTGGCTATATTGACTTTGTAAGGTTCTCTTCGTAATAAAATTCTTCCCGTTAAATGCCCAATCATCGTTGTATAAGGGTTTTCTATGGCCTTGATGATCCGGCGTGTCATAGTCTTTTCGTCTTGGGATAGTGCATTATGAACCGATACGATCACATAATCGAGCTCTTGTAGGACTTCATTGGGAAAGTCGAGATTTCCACTCGCAAGAATATCGCACTCAATGCCTGCAAAGACATGGATTTTATTCTTCATAGAAGTATTGAGTTTTTTAATTTCTTGGATTTGTGCAAAGAGCCGCTCTTCATTTTGCCCATTCGCTTGAAAACTAGACTTCGAATGATCGATATGCCGATATAGTCCCATCCTAGCTTTGAATCTGCAGATACCATTTCCTTCAACGTGCTTTTTCCGTCAGATGCAGTGGTGTGGTTGTGAAAGGTCCCCCGAATATCTTTTTCTTCCACAAGCTTGGGAAGTTTTCCTTTTTCAGCGGCTTCGATCTCTCCCATATTTTCTCGAAGTTCCAGAGCAATATAAGAGAGTCCTAAAGCTTTATGAATGTCTGCTTCTGTGGCTGCTTTTTTCTTGCTGATTGTTGGAGGGGCCTTTTGTAGAATTTACCACTTCAAGTCCCCACTCGTTCAAAGTCCACCCCCTTTTTTTAGCCCGCTCTCTAATTTTAACGTTATGTTCTTTTGAGCCTGTAAAATAACATAGGGCGAACTCAAACTGTTTTTCTGAGACGACAAGAAGGTCGGTTTGTATCCCTTCTTGTAAGAGAACGCTCGATTTTGCCTCTCCCTTCGACAAGATCTTTTCTACAACCGGCTGTTTTGTAAACCAGTTCATAATGGGAGTTGGATTCGATGCTGCAACTAAAATATCTACATCGCCAATGGTCTCCAGTTTTTTGCGAAGGCTGCCGGCAACCTCCATTTTTTTTACTCCTTTAAGCTTTTTAAGGGCATTGATAAGAGGTGTGCGATTTCCATGGCATCCCACCAAAGATGACGTGTTGCATAGGTGGCTTTGTGCGCTAAGGAATCCAGAATGTTTTTCTGGGTTTTTGCCCCAAAGTTAGGTAGTTTGACAATCTCTCCCTTCTCACATGCTTTTTTTAATGCTGTAATGGATTTAATGCCCAACTTCTCATATACGGGGGTTGAGGCGCAACGGAACGGAAAACCGGTTTAAGGATTTTCCTCATTCGGATTACGAAGTGGCCTTAATTCACCCCTGGTGACGCTCTCTGGCATAGCAAACGAATAGCGACCCAATAGAGCGATAGCAAGATTACATGATAAAAATGAGCTTAACGTTCAGTCACAATCTAAATACCCCATGGCTTGCCACGGGGGTTTTTATTTACCAATCGCTTCGATAGTGAAACCGGAAACATTGCTTCCATTAAGTAAAATAGTCTCTCCTTCCGACCATAAAGTTAACTTAAGCTTATCCCACGCATTCATTCTTACAATCTGTGTAAATTGCTCACTCAAAAGTATTTTTTCAAATATAGAAATCAAAGAAAATGCCCTAATTGGCGAAGAAAAAAATGACATCACGTCTCATCAAAATCATCCCATTCTGGATCATATGCTCGCAAAATTAAAATTCGGTTTCTTAAGTGGAATGGCTACAGCGAAAAAATCTCCATTGCACAAAATCTAAATTTTTTTTTACCATCTTATGATTCGTAATCCACAAATTAAATAAAGGAATAAAATATGAAAATATTTTCTTATCTTGTTTTTTCGTTTTTTGTATCATTTGGAAATTTTCACAAAGTAGAAGCAGCAGTGAATTCGAATATTGAAGAACCTGCCATTCAAGGTTTGTCGCTAGATAAATTTATAACTTTAAAAAGTCAATCGATCATTATGAATGAACATATGAGTCCTAATCAAGAAATTACAACACAATCCGGCATGCAGGTGTTTTTTCCAAGTAATGATGGAATTCTTGTGCAAAATCCAGGATTATATCGCATTAGTTTTTTTCAAGGAATGCATACTAATATAGCAAGTCAATGTATTGTTTTTTTGAAGGTAACTCCAGGGGATAATGAGAAAAGATATCAAGATATCACGTTAGTTCCTAATAGTTCAGGTGAAATTAATTTTACTCAAATTTTAAGACTTGCACCAGGTCAAAAAGTTCAGGTTATTATTTGTCCAATTTCAGGAGAAATATTCCTTCATAGTGGATTTGATCGGTCTGGATTAACAATAGAGAAAATAAGTTCTTAACGTTGCATATTGCGATTTTTAAGAAAATGTAAAAAATCGTACGCTAAGACCCGAGATGGATAAAAAGAATGTCTACGGAATGGGTCGAAAGACCGAAACAGAGAGAAGGCTTTAATAAAGGTTCAGAAATCAGCTATTTCAATTCGATTCATACCGAAGTTGTTTTTATGGTAAAATCGATTATTCAGCATTTTAGATGTATTTAAGCAGTAAAGTTCTTAGCGTACGATTTTTTACAAATTCTGAAGCGACCCCAATGAATGGAGCGGTTGGTAACAACCGCCCTAAACTTTGAAAGTCGCCTTTTTGACCTTTTACAATGTGAGTCTTTTTATACTCAATGTTGACCCAACAAAATTCGAGAGCATAGGTAATGGCAAAATAAGAAGTTTTTCTCCTATTCCTAAAGATGATATTTATCTTCTTTAGACCAAAGTTGCGTAATAGGCAAATTCAAATGGTTTTCAGGATTTTGATAGGTGATTGCAATAGCTTCTGTTTGCTTATCCAAAACAAATTCTTGTAAGATTTGTGCTATGTTAGGTTGTATCATTAGCGGCAAACTTGATAAACTTGGAGCTATGGAACGCAGATCAGAAAGTCGATGACGATCTCCTCTATAAATATTTTCAAAGCTTCCGATTGATGTTATTTTCCCGATTTTACCTTGTGGATAGGGCTCAACGAGCCATTGCCATGTAGGTTCTATCGATGGATCATATTTTTCGACATAGAGAACCTGCGTTGAGCTGGCGTTTTTAGGAAGAAAGGAGATGGCCCTCACAAAATTTGATTGTACCATAAGCGCGAGCTGAGATAGCTTTTTTTCCCATTCTTGAGATGAATTTACCATTTTAGATTGCAAAAGAGTTAATTCTCGTGATTTGTATCTACCATGAATAGAATCTAAAGAATTCTCTATGGATGCTAAGGGAGTTCTATATTCTGATGAAGTAATACAAGGAGTGCTTTGATTCGCAATTACTTTTCCTCGACTGCCACAATCCGTTATAAGCGTATAGGGTTGATATTCTAGGTTCCCTTCAATAAAAAGAACATGAGAGCTATTGGCTAGTCTATTCATAATAGTTTTTAATTTAATTATAGAATTTGATTCATTTTAATATTTTGTTTTAGTAGACTCTTTGCAGAAAATATTTTTTCGACAAATTAGGAAAAGGGGTAAGTAAAATTTTTACTTACCAAACACGATACTTACCAAATCAGTTGTTGTCTAGAAAAAATTATTACTTATCTAGAAATGGAGAAAAATCATGCATTCTGTTGCAGTTATCCCAAGTAGCTATCAAAAAATAGAAGATCATTTTGACAGCGCCTTACCTACCGTAGATGCAGATACAACTCAAATAGCAAGTTCATCTGCAACCCCCGATCCAGGAGAAGCTGCATTTGCATTTAACTTAATAGGTTTAAAAGAGATTCTAGGTTTTGATGTAGAAACATATTGGACTAACCTTACGCTGCAAGATTCTTGTCTACTAGCTCTATTTAAAGTATTTACCGACTATGCCCAGTACCCCCTACCGAAAAGTATTCCAAAAGAAAAGAAAAGAGAAATGCTCTTTATATTTGTCCAGGAGTTAGAAGAAATTCATAAAACTAATTCTATAGATATTCCAAGGCTTGAAACCCTTTTTCGAAGTATGAGAGAAATTTTGGGACTGCCCCCTGAGTTCACAAGTCAGGTAAATATAATTTGTTGCCTACTTCGTTTGATATCCGAAGGCCATTATGTAAAAAAATCAGAGAATCTCCATCATTCTTTTGAAACAGAAGTGCAAGGACTTGTCTTCCTTTCTCAAATTCAAAGTGCTGCATTCGACATCATTCTTCCAGAGCGTGTGTTTCAAAGGAGGACACTTGATCAGTATGATGAAAACTTACAAAGAGCAGTGAAATTCTTAGAAAAAACCCCTGGATATCATGTAAAAGAAAGCGAACTTAGACACAATGTCAAAAAACACGCCGATATTCCTGATGATTTAAAAGAAATGGCTCTAAAAGAAGTTGTTTGTCTTCAAAAGAACTTTTCAGAACTTCCTACTGAAATGATGAAAATTTTTAGACGATTACAGAAATACAAAGAATTTTCCATTTTTGAATTGGGTTCTTCGCTAGACCCTAGCATGGAGTCCTATGAAAAATCGCATGAATTTGCCGTACAATTAAAAAAATTAGAAACTTTTTCCAAAATAGCAAAAAGTAAATGCGATGAACTGTTGGCAATCGCAAAGAGTAAATCTATTCCCTTTATTCCAAAACTTGGGCCCTTTGCAGAAGAACCTGAATTAAAACAATTTTACGAAGAATATGCTATTGAAGCAGAACGAATTCGACTCTCATTTTTAATTTATCTTGAACACTGTTTTAATCAAGAATTTAAAGATGATATTTTAAA
>DAIEPN010000004.1 GCA_027348355.1 Chlamydiota bacterium
AGCTGCCGAATACCTACTTCAAAATGAATTAAAACTTTCCAACCCATTGGATAGCACTGCAAGCAGTTTTTTTGATGATTCTCGCTCAAAAATTGCTATCATGAAGGGAGACAGCTTTACAGATTGGGCAGGTCAATCGCATCCACTTCTTGTTGTATTTAATAATTACGCATTAGAAGGTTCGAATTTACAAAATGTACAATCTTCTTTCGATCCTTCCAAAGGAAATTTCTTAAGCTTTGAAATCAAAAGCTCATCTACTGTCAGTGATGGCCAAAAAATCAATCCAAGGTCTGACATATACGCTTGGACATCCCAATTTTCTAAAGAGAAAATCGCGGGAACTTCAAATGAAAGCTATTCTCAGGGAAAAGGATGGAGAATGGCCGTTATCCTAAATGGATTAGTGATTAGTTCACCAATGCTCGATGAGCCTATTAGAAATAGCGCCTCAATCACAGGAGGCTTTTCGCAGCGCGAGATCAACCAGCTCGAAGCTGATTTAAAAGCTGGTTCATTAACATTTACGCCTAAAATTCTTTCAGAGAAAAACGTAAGCCCTGAAATTGGGTCTAAAGAAAGAATGCATGCGATTATTGCAACTTTCTTAGCACTTGTTCTAGTTGGGTTTGCAATGATTGGATACTACCGCTTTGCTGGAATGGTCGCTTCCATAGCTGTCGTCTTCAATCTACTGATTATGTGGGCTACATTACAAAATCTGGGAGCTACGATCACTCTTGCCAACATCGCCGGAATTATCCTTACAGTTGGTATGGCTGTCGATGCAAACGTTCTTGTTTTCGAAAGAATCAGGGAAGAGTTTACAGTGACTGGAAGAATTGCCTCTGCAGTCCATGCAGGATATAGAAAAGCATTTTCTGCGATCTTCGATTCCAATATCACCACAATTATTGCAGCCCTTATATTACTTCAATTTGACTCAGGCCCTATCAAAGGATTTGCAGTTACACTAATAGTGGGAATTTTGTCTTCTATGTTTACAGCCCTGTTTATGACTCGATACTTCTTTACAGGCTGGGTCAAAAATCCTGAAAACAAAACTCTTTCGATGTCTAAATTTATTTCGCCAAAAAAGTTCAATTTCCTTAAGTTCACAAGACCTGCGTACATCATTTCCATTGCAGTTGTTGCGCTTGGACTTTTACTCGCAAATGTGCAACGCGGATCTTTACTCGGTATGGATTTTACGGGCGGATTCGCTATCAACTTAGAATTACAGCCTTCTAGGGAAGCAGACTACAGAACTCAAGTAGAAAAGGCCCTTCTTGGACAAGGTGCAAATTCCCAAGATTTCCAAATCAGAGAATTAACTCCTTCTAACAACATCCGCCTCTTCTTGAGTAGGAATATGGAAGCTTTGGGTAAACCACTCTCTAATCTGGTAGAAAATCCAAATGCCGACGAACTTGGTTATGCTTATGAAAGTAATCCTAAAATTGTTTGGGTAGTCGATACTCTTCAGAAGGCGGGAGTTTCTCTTACTCCTCAGTCGTTAGAAAGACTAGATAAGAACTGGAGTGAAATCAGCGGACAAATGTCCTCCTCTATGCGCAATAGTGCAATTATCGGTCTATTGCTAGCGATTATCTGTATCATGATCTATATCACAATTCGATTTGAATTTAAATATGCGATCAGTGCGACAATCTGTATCGCGCATGATGTCATATTCACCATTGCCTGTATCAGCATCTTGCACATGATTGGTGTGCCCGTGCAGCTCGATTTGCACACGATCGCTGCATTACTTACCATTATAGGGTACTCACTCAATGATACGATTATTGTCTTCGATCGTATCAGAGAAGATTTAAAACATATGCGCAAACATACTTTCTATGAAGTGATCAACCATGCGCTTAACACAACTCTAAGCCGAACTCTTTTAACATCTGGAACGACTCTATTAGTCTTGCTTCCGCTTATTGTTCTAGGAGGGAGCACAATTTTTGGATTCTCTCTTGTAATGGCTATTGGTGTAATTTTTGGTACATTATCTTCTCTTTTCGTTGCAGCTCCTCTATTACAATACTTTCATAATAGAGAACAGGAAAAGCAAGAAAAGTTAGTGATTATGCAATAACAAATTTTCTAAAATCAAATTTACCTATATAGTGAAGGAAATAGCGCGTAAAATCGTTTATATAGACAGTTAGTAATAAAGTAATCCCGTATGGTAAATGAAAGGAAACTCATGACCAAACCACCGAGTCCCGCAGGAACCATATGGGTATACCCAACACTAAATCCAGAATGGCTGAAAACAATCATTAAAGAATTCAACATTCATCCTGTTACTGCACAAATTCTTGTATCTAGAAAATTTGAATCTCTAGAAAAAATTCACGAATATCTGTATGCAAAGCTTCCCAACCTATTTGATCCCAATCTTTTTAAAGATATGGACAAGGCGGTAGACAGAATCATCCAAGCCTTACAAAACCATGAAAAAATTTTGATCTATGGTGATAACGATGTAGACGGAATTACCGCAACTACGCTACTCATCGAATTCTTGCTTTATATTGGAGCCCAAGCTTTTTATTACATACCAAATCGCAATTCATTAAAACAGAGCCTCATGCTTGACGCTCTTGATTATGCTGTCGCAAAAGATTGCAAATTAATTATTACTGTTGATTGTGGCATTACATCCGCAGATGAAATTAAGGAAGCTGTTAGCCGTAAAATTGATGTTATTGTAACAGACCACCATGAGCCAACAGCTAAGCTCCCTCATTGCATCGCTACATTAAATCCGAAACTTCTAGATAGCACTTATCCTAATAGAGACTTAACTGGGGTTGGCGTTGCCTTTAAACTTGCTCATGCAATCACGAATTTTCTCATTGAAAACAATGAAATCAGCGCTTCCAAAATTGACCTAAAGCGCTACCTTGATCTTGTGGCTCTTGGGACCATTGCTGATATGGGATCCCTTATGGGAGAAAACCGTATATTAGTTCGTTATGGGTTAAGACAGCTACGTAAAACAAAACGGATCGGACTAGTTAAATTATTTAATGTTTGTGAACTCAAACTCGGTGAAATTACCCCTATTGATATCGCATCAAAAGTTGCGCCCAGACTAAACAGTTTAGGAAGAATTGCGGATCCCAAAAAAGGTGTCGATCTTTTATTAATTCGTGACCCTATCGCTGCTGAGGCTTTAGCAAAGGAACTGGATTTAAATAATACGGAAAGACAAAAAATCGAAAGAAAAGATTCTGACGATATAGAAAAGTTCATCTATTCTAATCCTCAAATTCTCTCCGATAGGGCCATTGTCCTTCATTCCACTAAATGGCATCCGGGAATCATTCCTATTATTACCGCTCGAATTGCAAAACAATATAATAGGCCGACGCTTGTAATCGCCATAGATCAAGGCGTTGGCAAAGGTTCTATGAGAACCATCCCTGAATTTCCCCTCCTCACTGTTCTGAAAGAAAATCAAGATCTTCTCTTAAACTTTGGAGGTCACGATTTTGCCGCTGGACTTACGATTTTAGAAGAAAACATTCCTTCTCTTAAAAAAAATTTCATTCATGCAGCAAATGCTGTTTTGCAAGAACATGATATCGTTGCAAAGCTTCATTTAGATGCGCTAATTAGTTTCGGAGACTTAACTTTTGATTTCATGGAATCACTAAACTTATTAGAGCCTTTCGGAAATGAAAATCCAGCACCCATTCTATACTGTGATGCTAAACAATCTTGGCCACCAAAAGTTGTAGGGAAAGCCCACCTAAAACTGTATCTAGAACAAAATGAACGGATATTGGAAGGGATCGGATTCGGTATGGGTGAAAAAAGATCTCAACTCTGCAAAAAAAATGCGAAAGTACATATTGCATTTTCTCCTCATATTAACAATTTTTTAAATAAGTCGAGTAATCAATTGCATATTCCC
>DAIEPN010000027.1 GCA_027348355.1 Chlamydiota bacterium
AGCTGTCGAGAAATGGAGAGAGAAGTCTAAGAGCATCCTTGAAGGAAGAGAGCTTCCTAAAGAAGGTCCTCAAAATCCGCCTTCAAAACCAGGTGATAGATTCATTAAAATTTAATTTTTTCTTGTAGAGCGCTTCTAGAAGCGCTCTATTTCAATTTAGACAATCGTCTACTTTAAATGCCTGAATGAATTCTTCGTAATATTTCGGCGTTTGTTGTTCCGACTTCTTTTTCTTGTTCTTCAATTTTTTTCTGAATTTGCTTCACGCTAGACATTACAGTGGAATGGTCTCTATCAAAAAAAGCCCCTATCTTTAAAAAAGGCATTTTCAGCTCTTGTCTACAAAGATGCATAGCGATTTGTCTAGGCAAGCTACAATCGTGGGATTGAGATTTTCCTAAGATGTCTTCCATTCGAAGGCCGTAGAAATCTGCAACGATACGTACGATTTTCTGCGGTGTTAATGCATTCTTTTTCTCTTCTTCAATCAATTTTGCCAAATACTGCTTTGCTAGCTGCAAATCTTGAAAAGGTTGACCCAGCCTGTGAAGACTTCTTCGGTCTAATTGACGCTGGAATAAAAGAGTTTCCAAAGCTCTACAAAGGGTTTTGGCGTTATGAGAGAAATGGGTGATAAGATAAGTCTCAATATCTTCTGAGATAGGAAAATTGATGTATGCGCAACGTTTTTGAATCCAGAGTGGTAGTGTGCTAATCGGAAGCTTATCAAGTTTGAGGGTAATTCCCCATTCAAAACGGCTCATCAGTCTAGGTTCAATAGCGGGAAGGAGGTGAGGTGTAGTTGTAGCGCTTAAAATGATCTGTTTTCCTAAGGTATGGAGAGTGTTGAAGGTGTGAAATAATTCTTCTTGTGTTGCTGCCCTTCTTGCAAAGAGGTGGATGTCATCGATCAGAAGCACGTCTAGGTGGCGATAGGCTTTTCTAAAAGTTTGCATACTTCCGCTTCGAATTGCACTGACAACATGCTCTGTAAATGTTTCGGCTTTTACATACAATGTATTGTATCCTTGAGCTGCAAAAGCAGTTGAAAGGGCCATCAGTAAATGTGTTTTTCCAGACCCGGAGTTTCCATAGAAATAGGTAGGTGTAAAAAGAGAAAGCCCCATAGTGGGCGTTCCAAAACTGTCTTTGACAGGATCATACCCTGTGAGTTCGCAGACAAGTTTATAAGGGACTTCATTGTTTTCGCTAGGAATAAAATTTTGGATTGTAGCCCAGGGATCAATCTGATCCGATACAATTTTTAAAGGGGCAAAAGACTGTGGTTGACCCTTTTTGCCCTTTTTACTGTTTCCTGAAACAAGTTGTTGTTCATGTAGTGCAACGTGTACTTTGATTTGGTGGTTATTGTTGTTAAATAGTTTTTCCAGGACATGAGGCCTAATGTGTTCTTCAAACCACAATACTTGAAAGGAGTCCTGTGCTTCTAGGTAAAGATTGCAAGCATCAAAATGGACAACTTTTAGAGGTTTAAGCCATTTTTGGATGGTTTCCGTGCCGAGTTGTTTTTCTTGATATTTGAGAAATTCTTCCCAAGCTTGCATCTTTATTTAGCCTATATAACACTTTTGTTTTTTTTCATTTTTCTAGACATAAACCATTGTTGGAGGATCCCTAAAAGCATGGAAGATAACCAATATAGGTTTAATCCAGAAGGGAAATGATAGAACATGACAGCAAATACGATTGTCATGACATTTCCGATAGTCTTTTGTTGCTTTTGTTGATCTGTCCAGAGTGATTTGTCTTTTGGAGCGGTAGAGCTGTATTTTTGCTGTGCATACATAACAACGCCTAAGATGATCGGTAGAAGGTGGAACTCTGTTCCAAAAAATGGAATAGGATAGCTCCAACTAAAGACAACGTCAGGGGCTGTAAGATTTGTGATCCATCCTGGGATGAAGGATGCTCCGCGGAGTTCAAACGCTGATTTTAATAGATCGAACATTCCGATCAAGAACGGCATTTGGATGAGCAGAGGAAAACATCCCGTAAGAGGGTTGATCTGCTTTTCTCGGTATACTTTCATGATCTCAGCTTGAAGTCGTTTTGGATCCTTCTTATATTTTTCTTGCAACGAAGTGATAAGAGGAGACACCTCTTGCATTCTCATTGTTGAGCGTATGGACCAAGCGTTAAGAGGATAGAGCATAAGCCTGAGAGCTAGTGTCAGCAAGATGATAGAAAATCCCCATGATGACGTAATCTGATAGAAAAATTTCATGAGAATGAAAAGAAACTTTGCAAACGGCTCAGATATAAATGAAAACCAACCATGAAAGCTTTGGCAAGCAGTATAATTTGGATTATAACCAGTAACAGGGTCAGAATATTTTGCATCGATTGTTTTTAAAATATCATCTTCAAAAGGTCCCGCAAAAATTCTAAAGTTCATCTTTTGTGTGTTTGAAGAGCGAAGGGGTAGTTGCACTTCATAACCAGGGTATTTTTCTGCAGGGTAGACTTGGTAGGCAGGATCGATCAAGCTTAATCTTGTTGGAGCTGTATTTCCAGGGATGAAATACGAGCTAAATCCGGTGTTTCCTATCGTAAGTGGATCGACAATAATTCCTAAGAAACCATTGGAATTACAGATCCAATCAGGTTGAATCGATGTGAGTGCAGAAGATGTTTTAGGAAGGTCAATTTGTTCAACAGAGAGCTTTCCACCTTTTTTTACACTGTATTTAATTGTTGGAGTAAAACTTCCAGAAATGAGTTCTACTTCGGGAATACCAGAAGTAAGCCAAAGCCCTCTTGTATCGCCGTCAATGGAAAGAGACATATCGATACAGTACGGACTTTCTAATGGATTCGCAGGGAAAGAAAATGTTTTGGTGATCTTTCGATTTCCATCGCTTCCTTCAAACTGGATCAAATTTTCCTCAAACTTTGTAACTTTGTACGCAATTTCAGCTGTGGCAGGATCGTGAGAGATAATATTTAATGCGTAAAATTGTGGGGGAATACGGAATGTTGCATGTGCACTTCCAAGATCTACAATACTCCTGCGTAGCAGTGGATAGTATCCGCCGAAACTTCTTGTTTCAATTTTTTCTCTTTTCCCCGGATTTTCTTTGCTAATTATATAGCTTGGAAAAAGTGGGAAATAATCATTAGCCGGGCTATATTTCTCTACTTGTTTATCAAAACTAATTTCCTTCACTACGCTATTAGGATTCTTTTCGCTTTCGAAAGGGAGGTTAATTTCTGTTAAGGCTCCACCGATGTTTGAGAAAACAAGTTGCTGAAATTCATTCTCAAGAACATAAAACTCTTCTTCTTTCGAAGCTGGGTAGGAAGCTTCTTTAGGATTTAGGGCTTGCTCTTCTTGAATGATTTCTTCTTGTTTTTGCTCTTGAGGAGGGTTTACATATTCCTTTTGGTTATTTGAAGAAAACCATTGATTCACAAAGAAAAGTGATAGCATGAGAACAAAGACGAATACAAGAGAACGTTTATCCATAAATAAGCTTAGCCTTTGAAAAGGTTTAAAAGTGCTTACTTTATCATGTGTCCCATTAAAAAGGCAGTTTTGTTTTTACTAAAGACTGAAGAAAAACAGATAAAGTTTATTTTTCTTCGTGGGTAGGAGCTTGCTTTTCTATTTCGTTTATGAGCTCCTTAAAAAAGGAAGTTTCACGAAACTCTTCAAGCCATTCGTCGTTTATGATTTCGTCTAAAGGAGGAAGGGCCTCTACCTGATTTGATTTTTGTAGGTACCGTAAGGCTTTTTCATGGTTTCCTTGCATGGAAAAAAGACAGGCTAATGGATAGAATACTTGGATATTTCCTAATTTTGCAGCTTGGACAAGCTTATTTTCGGCATCTTTATAAAGAGCCTCTTTTTCAGCACTATCGGTGCTTAGCCTGGAAGCATTGACGAGAGTGGTGCCCCAGTCTAGGAGGATGTAGTCATTTTCCTCTTCTCTTTTTGCAGCAATTCTGTAGTGGTGAAGAGCTCTATAAAAGTGATCAATTTCTTCAGAAAGGTCACCAAGATGGGAATAGGCAAGGGCTAAGCGATGGTGGATTTGTGGAAAATCCGGATTAAGCATAAGTACATGGAGAAGGATATCGATGGCTTTTGTATAGTGGGAGGTTTCTTCGAAGAAATCTCCAAGCATATCGATAGTGCTTGCGTAGCTAAACAACCAGTCTGGATGCACATAGATTGCATTTTTTTGTAGTTGCAACGCTTGTTCGAATTGAAGAACGGATTGTTCTAGATAGCTTTGGTTGTGTGTCATTTCTCCAAATTTGGATAGGAGAAGGGCGAAATCATAGAGATAATAGCTAGAAGGGTGAAGCTCGATTGCTTTAATATAAAATCTGCAAGCTCTAGCAAATGATTCATGATCTACAAGCATAAGAGCGATCATTTCATTACTTTTTGCCATGGCATGCCATAAATCATGACGGGTACGATCTATGGATAGACCGCATTGCAATTTCTCAATTG
>DAIEPN010000038.1 GCA_027348355.1 Chlamydiota bacterium
TTGGAACAAATTCAAAAATTGGGGTATGAAACTTGCGCGCTTTCCCTAATTACCAATCTTAGATATGACGAGCCTCCTCAATCATTCGAAGAATTTGATCTAGAAGAAAGGTTTCAAAAATTCTGTAAAACCAACCCTTTACTAAAAGAAGAAATCCAAAACTGTGATGTAGTGGTTGTGAACGCAGAAGGGACTTTACACAACATAGCAAGCCCTGTACTGCGACTTTTGTATTTGATCTATATTGCGAAAACAAAATTTACTAAAAATGTGCAAATTATCAATGGATCCCTTTATCCAACCGACTTCGAAAAATTAGAAAAGCATTCTCTTGAATACAAAGTTTATAAACACGTTTTACAAAATGTAGATTTCCTTGCTTTGCGTGAAGAAAAAAGCTACCAAAATGCTGAGAAGCTAAAAATGGACCCTTTTAGGCTACGAAAAAGTTTCGATTGCCTTCCTCTTTACATAAAAAACCACTATAAAAGAGCTAAAAATCCTCCAAAAAACCGAATTGTTTTTACAGGATCCATAGAAATTACTACATTACTTCACGGCAAGGATGAAACAAAAAAGCAAGCACAAGAAGCCTTTGTACAACTTATAGAGTATTTACAATTGATGCACGATAAAGGATGTGAGATCATCTGTCTTTTTGGATCGGAAGGGATTAGGGCGAAGGATGACGAGCTTCTCTTCCATTATCTACAATCTTTTGGAAAGATCAGTAAGGATCACCCAGATTCAGCTCCCTGGAAATTTATCGATGCAAAAAGTTTGACTGAGTGGCTAAATGTGATCGAAAATGCAACTCTTTTTATATCAGGTAGATTTCATCATACGATTGCATGTTTGTGTTTACAGACGCCCTTTATTGTTTTTGAAAGCAATACTCCGAAAATCTCTGCTATCTTAGAGGAATTTACACTTCCAGGTCCTTTAACCTTTTTACAAAAAAACAATAAGCAGGCTCTTTTGGAGAGGACGGCAGAAATTTTCGAACCTCATCTCCAACAACTTGTCCCTAAAGACGCTCTTGAAATTCTAGCAAAAAAGGCCCTCGTAAATTTCGAAGGACTACAAAAGCTCATTACTTAAAGAAACTGTATTTAAAATAAAGCCAGGCTGCAGCGATTACAAGAGTGATTGCTGTTATAGGGGCCCCTATCCGAAAATGCTGCTTCCAACTGATCTTTACTCCTAAATCAGTGCTTTGCGATACCACAATGATATTCGCAATGCTCCCCAAAATAAATAAGTTTCCCGCGAGCGTGCTCGAAAGGGCAAGAATAGAGCCATAAAAGGTTTCATTCGGGGTAAATGGAAGAAGAAGCATGACTGCTGGCACATTCGAAATGATGTTGGATAGTACAGCAGTAAAAGGAAATAGAATCCAGGGGCTGCTAAGGGAAATCCCAAAAGTTTCAAAATAGGAAAGGCTTTGTTGCAATAATCCCGTCTCTACTAAGTTTTGCGTCACAATAAAAAGACCGAAAAAAAGAATAAGAAGCTGCCAGTCCACAAAATCAAGCATGCTTTTGGAAGAGATTCTCCTACTGAAAAGAAGTAAGCCGGAAGCTGCAAGAACAACATACTCTCTAGGATATGAAGAAAAGAGAAAAAGAAATAAGACAACAATAAGTACTCCAATCCCTTTATTACTTTGCCACTGATTATAGGTTGGATATTCAATAACATCTTTTTCTTTTCCTTTTTGATGCTCCCACTTTCCTTTAGTCATTCTAATAATTACCTGCCAAGCAGCAAACCATCCAAAGATCGTAGGAAGTAGGGCATCCCATAGATACTCACCAAAAGAAAGACGCATGACTTGCCCAATTAAAATGTTTTGCGGGTTTCCAATGAGAGTCATTGCAGAACCAATATTGGAAGCACAGGCAAGGCCAAGTAAAAATGGGATTGGGTTCAAACGCTTTAAATGGCATATTTTAATGATCAAAGGCGTCATAGCAAGACAAACTATGTCGTTAATTAAAATAGCGGAAAAAAAGCCCGCTATGATCATTAGCATCAAAAGCAGATGTTTAGGTGAAAGCCTCATCTTACTAAGGCGATCTGTTATGAATCCATAAAAGCCACTATAGTAAAATTGTGCGGATAAGATCATCAAACAAAAAAGAATGACAATTGTTGGAAGATCGATCATTGCAGTCGCTTGTT
>DAIEPN010000063.1 GCA_027348355.1 Chlamydiota bacterium
TCTCAATAATACTGCGGATCAGAAAAATGAACAAACCAGTGCTCTAGCAGCTTCTCTTACAAAAGCCGCTAAAGGAGAAATTGCAATAGAATCTAAACAACTCGAAAGTGGCAGACTATTACCAATTATGACAAGTGTGACTACTGATGTCCAAAGAGGGTTTGTTTGGTATGATAATGGCAAGAAAAAAGTAGATACTATTATGACAAAGGCTGCAGGTCTTCCCGGAGCTTATCAACAAGTTGGTGAGTTTGTAGATAATGAAAACGAAGAGTGGTTAGTTCCTCTCGAGTTCTTTTTAGGACAACAATTGCCAAATGGTGCTATGGATCTTATTGCACTGGTTACCGTACATGGACATAATTATTTTGCCACGCAAAAAAGTTTTGCTAGGGAAACTCAGAAATCTAATTTTACTCCTGCTTTAGAACCTGTTGGTCACGCTTTAAATATTAAAGTGTTTAAAGACTCGAATGGAAAAATAGAAAGAATTGTAATTACATCTATGTTAGATCTTTCTCATGTTTGGAAGCAAGGAATGGATCATAATTCCCCTATGGGATTTTTTTGGAAAATCAATCAGCAAATTACACTCACTAAGGATATTTATGGGGAAGTTGTAGTTTCAGACTACAAAGCGATTGAAGATGTTGATAGACCTTTTGTAAAAGATTTTGGCGATTCTATAGTTGCAATTGTACAATCCAATGATGATATCATACTTGGAAATGATCTAAAAAAAGAAATGCCGGCAATTATCAGTCATTGCACGAAAGAAGAGCATAATCCAAAAAGCAAAAAATTTAATGAGGCTTCCTTTAAAGCCTCTGAGCTTACATTGGCTCTTCATTTAGCTGAGATTTTAAGAGTAAATCCGGACTTATATCCTGATATAGTAAGATCTGCCTACGAAATCCCTGACAACAGACGTGATAGCTTTACTGGTCTTTTAAAATTAGCGAATGAGATTTATGATGAAGATCGAAAAGTTCATGCTGATTTAACCCAGTTACAAAGTGAGATAGACCAATACACGCAAAGTAAGACTAATGATCCAAAGAAGGAGCTCGTATTCGTTCAAAGATTGAGAAGTTATAAAGCCGAAAACCCAGCTTTACAGGTTCATTTTCAAAAGTATTATCATGATCTATTAACCAATTTAATCCAAGTTTTGGAAAATAAAGTAAATGCTTCAGATGAATTAGGAATATTAACCAGAATGCAAGAAGGCATGACTTTTCTTGATGAATTCGCAGCTTATTGCAATAAGGACGAATTTAACTCAAATAGCCCAAATTTTGTTTTTAAAAATGCAGAGAACGAAAAATTAAGGTTAGCTATTCGTTTGAGCGAGCTTAAAAATCCAAGTTCCTTCTTTGAGATTGGATCTTTTGAAGACGTGTTATTTCCAGTTGCGACAAGAAGTAAGGGAAAGTTAGCAGAAGTCAATACTATTGCTAATGCTATTTTAGAGGATGAAGTAGCTGCTCGAAACTTGGAACAAGAAATTTTTTCCTACTTAGAAAGTCCAGAAATATCTTTAGAAAAAGAAGTTGAATTCGCCGGAAGATTAACTGATTTTCGTGGTAAAAATACAATTTACGCAGCGCATCTAAAAGAAAAATCTTATGCGCCATTGCAAGAGAAGTTAGCAGTTGCAAGGGGAAGCTCAGGGTTTAGTCAAGAGAAAGGAAATAGAATAGAAAATTACAGAATGAATTTTTCTCTATGTATTGGATTTGCTCCGAGACTAGCAGATAGTTCTCTTGAAATGAAGAAATTGAAGAGTGAAATTTCCGCCTTGGAGCGATCTAAGGATCCTGATGCTACTTCTCTTCGTAAAAAGAAATTCCAGCTCTTTAAATTAGAAGGAGAAATGAGCATTCTAGATGAAAGGATAGAAATTTTCGCTGCGCAATTAGCGAATTTAGGAAAAGATCCGAAGATTTTTGCTTTGTTAGAAAAAGTGTTACTAAAAGCCCTATCAAAGAATCAGCATGACTCTTTTAGAAAAGTTCTTAACCTTACTGGTGAAATGCTACGTATTTCTAGAGCCGTAGAACCAGAGAAGCAGGCTGGACTGCAACAAAAAGTTCTAAAGCACGTAAGAACTGGTGATAGCACTAGAGACGAGCGTGCGGAACTTGCTTTAGAGATCGTTTCTTTGCTCAATCCTAGCAAAATCTATCTAAAACTGTTTGCTGAGCAATCAAGTGAGTTTTTCTCTTCTTTAGTCGCGCAGATAAATGATCCAGTACAAAGAGCAAAACTTGCGGAGTTGGACTATCTCGTAAGGATTGCATTTGAAGAAAAAATTAACTCTCCTGCAGAGGTATTAAAGAAATACGATGCTGTAAAAGATGAAGTTGTGACTACTATCACAGATGCAGTCAGGACCAATTGGGCTGGATTTGTATCAGGAACGGATCTTTCGTTACTAAAAGGTTTCACAGCCGGTGTTGCGCAATTAGGCCAAGTATTTGAGTCTGAGAATGAGACGCGCTCAGTTAAAGGAGTAAGCTTAACAGCCCCGCATCAGTTTTTTAGAGATAATATTGATGCTCTTGATACCACTGTTTTTATAAATGAACAAAGAACAACTTCAACACCTCCTAAAGAAGGAGAAGTTGTAGCCGTATACAATGGTGTTTTAGCTCAAGCCGGAGAGGATGCAATATGGTCTACAATGCTTCTTTCTGTGATTACACAGAGTATGCTAAATTCTACAATGCCTATAGATACTATACCTATTCAAGCAAAGCTACAAGAAATTTTAGAGGAAGACTGGAATCCTATTTACAGTGATTATGTTATTGCTTATGACATTAATGAGAAAGCTATAAATATTGATATTCAGAGAGATAAAGATGATGAAATTGCCAAAATCGTTGTCACTGTCATGATGGATAAAGATATCAAATTAAGAAATAAAAAATTTGCAGATACATTTGATGTTTTAGATACAATGAAAATTGATTTCCAAATCACAATTACAAAAAAACTTGACGGAACCTTTATCGTTTCCGACCCACGCTATGATTTAGCTCCTGCAAGATCGAAAATTACACAATTGGGTCAAGGCTTAGAAGCTAGGGTTTTGGATCCAAATAGGCCAGCTTCGGTGCCCGAACAACTGCCTTGTCCAGAAAAAAAGTCATAGAGCTTATTGCTTAGCTCTATAATCCTTGCGTAGGGATTTATAACCTTTTTTCGATCTCTTTTTCGAGCTTAACTATATCTTTTGCAAAATTGCGAATCCCTTCTGCAAGTTTATCCGTTGCCATTGGGTTATCACCCAGTAGGTAACGGAATGTCTTTTCATCTAATAGCATTTTTTCAATAGGGCTTTTTTTGGCAGTTTCCAGATCGAGTTTTCTTGGAACTGGAGCTTCACTTTTTTCTAATTCATCTAAGAGTTTTGGAGCGATGGTGAGCAGGTCACAGCCGGCAAGTTCGGTAATTTCATCTTTGTTACGGAAGGAAGCTCCCATAATCTGGGTCTTATACCCAAATTTCTTAAAATAGGCATAGATTTGAGTTACTGAGACGACTCCTGGATCTTCTGCAGGAGGATAGGAATCTTTTCTTTCATTTTTTTTGAACCAGTCTAGGATACGGCCAACAAAAGGGGAGATGAGGGTAGCTCCGGCCTCTGCGCAGGCAATCGCCTGGGGAAGGCTAAAGAGAAGGGTCATGTTGCAGTGGATATTTTCTTTTTCTAACACTTTTGCGGCTTGGATTCCTTCCCAAGTAGAGGCAAGCTTGATCAAGATGCGCTTTCTATCAACACCTGCATTTTCATACATGGAAATGAGGGATCTTGCCTTTGCAATGCTTCCTTCTACATCATAAGAGAGCCTTGCATCCACCTCTGTAGAGACTCGTCCAGGGACAATTTTTAGAATTTCGAACCCAAATTTGACAAAGATTTTATCTAAAATCAGTTTTTTTTCTTCCGAAGGAGAGAGCTTTTTTGCTTTAGCAAATCCAATTGCTTCATCTACCAGGTGAGAATATTCCGGTTTGCTAGAGGCTGCAAAGATGAGGGACGGGTTAGTTGTAGCGTCAGTCGGCTTAAATTTTTTAATTTCTTCAATTTCACCC
>DAIEPN010000074.1 GCA_027348355.1 Chlamydiota bacterium
TGGAAGCCGTCGTAATTACACCAATCTGTCCCCATACGATATCAAACCGTCCTATCGTTTTGACATCAAGCCAAGAGATTCAGATCAAATACCTGAGTACGTACGACCCTCTAGAGGTCAGGTCAGATGGATTTCCGATGCATAATTTACTGACAAACCAAACTCTTCGAATCACAAAAAGTTCGAAAAAATTCAAACTCGTGAACCTATTGCGAAGAGATTATTTCTCTACTCTTCGCTCAAAACTTGGCTGGTCAGGCAAATTCCCTTATGGTCCTTAGGACTATTGTCCAAAAATACCAATAACCCCGATTAAGATCAGATAGATCGCCACAACAAAATTCAAAAGTTCTGGAAATATTAGGATTAGAATTCCAGCAATTAATGAAACAATTGGATTTACTAACGGATGAACAACCAACATATTTTTCCTTAAGTTTTATCTAGTAGATAAAAACACAAAATAATAGTAATTTTATTAATTATTCAAGGTTATTCAAAAAATCTAAATCTATCCCGATAATTTTCTAATCCAATACATGATGAGATGGAAAACACCTCTGTAGCCGTATGCAATTGAGCTTTCGAAAATAAAAGAAGATAGCGTTCCTAAAAAGATATCTCTTCTGTTGTCTATCAAATAGTCAAAGAGATTTTCCAAATAAAAAATAATTCAGAGCTGAATTATGAACTAGAGCACACACGTCCTTTCGTAGTAACTGATAACAAAAGGAATGATCCCCTATTCGTAGTCACCACTGGAGTAGTGGTTCAATTCAGCGATGGCAAGTGTTTTAACATTTGCCATCGCTTTAATTAGATTTTAAAGTAAATCAAATCGCTTCCCATCCCTTTAAAAGCACAAACCCTAATCTTTTTTTCTTTATAAAGTTTTGATTTGAAGAAATTCAAACATCCAATATGTTTTCTTTAGGAACGATCTGTAAAGAGCGATTCCCAAGACTCAATTCATCTGAAAAACAAACCCTGTAAAAAGGATCTAATTATGAAAGTTGTCGTTCTTTTAGGTAGAATATTTTTCTCTTCTATCTTCATTTTCGCTGGAATCGGTCATTTTTCACCTCAAACAATCGCATATGCAGCAAGTTATGGATGCCCAATGGCATCTTTTTTAGTTCCTTTAACAGGCATAATTTTGCTAGTTGGCGGGTTCAGTATTTTACTCGGGTATAAAGCCCGCATTGGAGCTTGGCTTCTTGTGATCTTCCTTATTCCTGCAACTTTTATGATGCATAACTTTTGGTCTTTAGAAGATGGCGGAGCCGCTATGATAGAAAGAGCCATGTTCATGAAAAATTTAGCTTTGATTGGAGCCTCGCTCGTCATTGCTTATTTCGGTTCAGGACCACTTAGCATGACAAAAAAGTAAACAAAAATACAAAGCAGCTTCTACTACTATGAACAAAAAAACCGACAAACGTGAAGAAATAAAAGGCTATGACTCTTTAAAAGAACTTGCAATGGACTTTGTTTGGTCTTGGAACCAAAATCATAGCGTCGACAAAGTATGGGAGCTGCTCGATCCAGAATTATGGGAACTCCTTCGCAATCCTTGGGTGGTTCTACAAACTGTATCTACCGAAAAGCTAAAGCAGAAACTTGCAGACCCAACCTTTTGCAAACTCGTTAATGATCTGATAAAAACATACCAAGTGGAACTCAAGTCCTCTTCTTGGTTTGAGCAGACCCACAGCTCTTCCCCTTTAACACGTATTGCCTACTTTAGCATGGAATATATGTTAGATGAAGCTCTTCCCATCTACTCTGGAGGACTTGGCAATGTAGCCGGAGATCAACTCAAAGCCGCAAGTGATCTTGGGGTTCCAGTCATTGCAGTAGGACTTCTTTATCAACAAGGCTATTTTAGACAAGTCATCGACAAAGATGGAACGCAAAAAGCATTTTACCCATTTAACAGCCCGGAGCAATTGCCCATTATCCCCCTGCGGAGAAGTAATGGAGAATGGGTTCGAATTGAAATCGCTCTTCCCGGTTGGTCAGTATGGCTCAGGGCCTGGGAAGTAAAAGTAGGTAGAGTCAAACTCTATCTCCTCGACAGCAACGATGCATCAAACTACCCACCTCACCGAGGGATTACAAGTGAATTGTACGGAGGAGATGCAGAAATGCGTCTTCAACAAGAGCTCATCCTCGGAATAGGTGGATGGAGACTTCTTGAGGAACTCGGGATAAAACCAGAGGTATGCCACCTCAACGAAGGACATGCAGCTTTTGCCATCCTAGAACGCGCAAAATATTTCATGCAAGAGACTAACGTCTCTTTTGAAGTGGCTCTTGCAACTACAAGAGCTGGTAATCTTTTTACTACTCATACGGCAGTTCCGGCTGGATTCGATCGTTTTTCTCCTTTTCTTATCGAGCAGTATCTGGGGAAGTATGCAAGGGAAAACTTAAATATAACAGTTCAGGACCTCCTAGCCTTCGGACGTCAAAATCCAACTGAACAAAATGAAAATTTCAATATGACCTATCTAGCTATTCGAGGAAGTGGGGCGATCAATGCTGTGAGTAGGTTACACGGCAAGGTCAGCCGCCAAATCTTTAGTTCACTTTTTCCTAGATGGCCGGAAGAAGAGGTCCCGGTAAGTCATGTGACAAATGGTGTTCATATGCCAAGTTGGAACTCCATAGAAGCAGGAAATATTTGGAAACAATTTTGCGGAACTTGCCACCTGATTGGTACAACGTGTAATTTAGAAAAAGATTTTAAAAATGTGCCAGATGATAAGCTATGGCAAATGCGTAGTGTTATGCGCAAAAACCTAATCACGTATGCAAGAGGACGTCTTGCTAAACAACTAGCTGCGAGAGGTCTTTCTGAAGAAATGGTTGAATTTGCTAAGCGGATATTTGATCCAAACACATTAACGCTTGGATTTGCAAGACGATTTGCAACGTATAAAAGACCCAACATGCTTCTTCATGACCCGGAAAGACTTCTTCGTATTTTAAATAATGTAAATAGCCCCGTTCAGCTAATTATAGCAGGTAAAGCTCACCCAGCCGATAAGCTTGGTCAAGATCTAATCCAACAATGGATCCTATTTCTAAGAAGACCAGATGTAAGACCTCATGCCATCTTTTTAACTGATTATGATATCATGCTCACAGAACATCTTGTTCGCGGGGTAGATCTATGGATCAACACACCTCGGAGGCCCTGGGAAGCATGTGGAACAAGTGGAATGAAAGTCCTTGGTAATGGAGGAATCAACCTATCTGAGTTAGATGGATGGTGGTCAGAAGCCTATTCTCCTGAAGTTGGTTGGGCTCTAGGTGATGGACAAGAACATGATGATGATCCAACAATTGACGCAGAAGAAGCAAATAAGCTCTATGACATTCTAGAAAAGGAAGTAATCCCGGAATTTTACACGAGAAACAAAGAAGGAATTCCAATTAAATGGGTCTCAAGAATTCGAGAAAGCATGTCACAGCTTTCCCCTCGCTTTTCCGCAGATAGAACTGTTCGTGAATACACAGAAGAGAGGTATATTCCAGCTGCAAACCTCTTTAGAAAACGATCTGCAAATGGAGCAGCTTTAGGAAAGCAGCTCATAGAATGGGAAAGCTCGATTAAACAGAATTGGAATTTTTTGCGGTTTGGGCAGCTGAAAGCAGAAACAGCGCAAAACATACACTCTTTCGAAGTTCAACTTTATTTGAACGGACTTAATCCAAATGCAGTGAAGGTGGAACTGTACAGCAATAACACGAAGGGCTCCCCTTCCATAGAAATGGCAAGAGTACGACAGCTTACAGATCCAAGTACATACCTCTATAGCGTATCCATCCCAGCAGATAACCCTATAAATGAATATACTCCTAGGGTAGTCCCGTTCTTCCCAGGTTCTTCAGTCCCACTCGAAGCTTCCAAAATTTTGTGGCAAAGATAAAATAAAGGTCAATATTGTTTAAAATAGACCTTATCATGTAGCATTTCGTCCTCACCCAACTAAATGTATAGTTTCTATTCATTTCATCTTTTAAATAGAAAAAAGG